>JANLSI010000367.1:0-4808 GCA_031362345.1 Pseudomonadota bacterium | reverse complement strand
CAGCGGACCGCGGTAGCGGCCGCGAACGACGCCGCCGAGCCATTGGACGCGGCGATGTCGCCGCCCCAGCAGCCCTTCGAATCAGCGCTCGAAGCGCTGGTCGGATCGGAGGCCTTCGATCAGCTGTTGGTGAGCGATGATTTCATCGATCGCATGGTCGTCACGGTCGACAATCTCTCTCACGACAAGCTGCCGGCCCGACTGTGGCCGCTGCGGCCGGTGGCTGGCTTGCCACTAGTCAATGGTGAGGGCGGCACGCTCAGGCACGCAGCGGACAACGGCGCACGTTACGCGGCCTATCTACAGCTGTTGCAGCGGCTCGATCTGAAACGGCTCGCGGCGCTCTACGGGCGCGACTACCAACGCTTTCAACAGGCCTATGTGGCGCTCGGCTATCCTGATGGCTATTTCAATGACCGACTGGTGGACGTCATCGACCATCTGCTGGTGACGCCCGACGTCAGCGCGCCCTTGGCGCTCGTTCAGCCGACGGTGATCTACAAGTTCGCCGACGACGGCTTGGAGGCACGCTCGATGGGCCAGAAGCTGTTGTTGCGTATGGGGCCGGCCAATGCCGGCATCGTCAAGGCGCGGCTGCGCGAGCTGCGTCGTTTGGTCACCCGCGCTACGCCGTGAGCGACGTGCTGTGCAAGGAAAGGCTGTCATGAGCGAACAAGACGTGCTGTACGCGATTGCCGAGCGCGTCGCCACCATTACTCTCAACCGTCCACGTGCCATGAACGCGCTGGCCGGCACCATGCGCGAAGATATTTTCGCGCGCTTGCGCCAGGCGGAACAAGACAGCGCGGTCGGCGCGGTAGTGATCACCGGGGCGGGCGAGGCTTTCTGTGCGGGTGGCGACATCGCCAATATGATCGAATTGCAGGCGCGCGACGACGCGGCAACGATCACTGCGCGCATCGGCGTGGCCGCTGCTTTGATCGAGTTTATGCGCGCCATGCGCAAGCCAGTACTGGCTGCCATCAATGGCGTTGCGGCGGGCGGCGGCATGAATCTCGCCCTCGCGTGCGACCTGCGCTTCGGCTCGCCTCAGGCGCGCTTCGCCGCGAGCTTTGTCAAAATCGGTCTGGTGCCGGATTGGGGTGGCCACTATCTGCTGACACGGTTGGTCGGTACCAGTCAGGCCATGGAATTGATGATGCTGGGCGCCAGCATCGACGCCGAAGAGGCGCGGCGGCTCGGCATCATCAATCGGATCTTTCCCGCTGAGACCTTTCTGCCCGAGGTATTGGCGCGCGCCCAGCGCCTGGCCCACGGCCCGGCCGCGGCGCTGGCGGCGATCAAGCGCGGTGTCTATCTCGGCGCGGAGCAGCCGCTCGCGGCGGTCCTCGCCTATGAGCAACAGGTCCAGACCGAGTTGTTTCTGGAGCCCGATGCCCGCGAGGGCGTGCGGGCCTTCATCGAGAAGCGTCCACCGCGTTTTCGCGCCTGAGCGGATAGTCCATTACGCCTTCCCTGCCCAGCGCACGCAGGCGAAGTTCCATGAAAGATGAGGTCAATCTAAATCGGCGGCTGCTCGTGCGGCAATCCTAGCCACGGTGATACGCGTAGCGACCGCGACCTGGGTGCAAGAACGGTGTGCGAAACGTGCGCGCAGCGAGAAGGTAATATTGGGGCGTGGGGTCAGCTTGGATCGGGTGTCCAGACCGCGTATGCGCCCCGGACTCGGTATATCTGTGGGCCACCGTCGGAGTATCCGACCAAGCCGAGCGAGCGCAGGGTCCGGGCCCGTCGCCGTGGACGGACCCCACCTGGACCCTGGCTGCCGCATCCGCCTATGGCAATCTAACCGGGTAATTCATCCCTTGGATCGCCCGCCTCTGCGCCTATCGACGCAGAGGCCGTCCCACCCCGCGTGTCGCGAGTCCGCAAGCGCTACTCGCCCTCGTGGTGTGTACCGCTTACCAGCGCGGACGGTCGTTGGTGCGCTTGACCTTGTCCTTGTCCTGCGCGACGTTGACGCGCAGTGCGCGGCCCTTCATGTCCTTGCCGTTTTGCTCCAGTGCACTTTCCGCCGCGCTCTGCGTCGCGAAGGTAATGAACGCGAAGCCTTTCGAACGGCCGGTGTCACGGTCGGTGATCAGGCGGACTTCTTCGATCGGTCCATACGCTTGGAACAAATCCCGCAGGTCGTTTTCACCGACTGAGTAGGGAAAGTTGCCGACGTAAAGTTTGTTCTGTTGCATCAGAGATTCTCCAAATAAATAGATGCCAGGCGGTTGATGAGGCGGCTGCCTCGGTTAGACACCTGCGCCTCGCGGCTACGGTCCCGCGAGCGGGGTCGAGTCGAGTGCAGAGTGAATGTCGGATTCAAATCGAACAACGAATGCGGAGAGCGAGGCGGCAGCGAATGCCTTGGCTGAGCGTATGGGATCAAGCTAGCGGAATCTGAATGTCTTAGTCACCGCGTGACGTCATCTGCGAACGGTCGATACAGGCATGGCTGCGGCGTATCGAGGCGTTGTTGGATGGGATGGCGGGACTCGGTCAGGACCTCGAAGGGCGGAATTCGTAATCGTTATTACACGCGGTTGCGAAGCAGACTAACACGCTTTATGGGGAACTGCTACGTCTAGAATTGGTCCACTCGGCCCGCGCGATTGGAGCCGAGCCAAGCCTTCTTGCAGCCTGCAATGCAGCGTCGTTCATGGACCGAGAAGGACATTGCGTTGTGGCTTGTCGTGGCGCTAATGCCGCTCGGAGCCCCGCCCTTGCGAGCATTACTTGTCACCGTCGAGCAAGGCCATGCGAAAGCGGTGCTTGAGCAGCACACCATCCCGTGGCGGTAGCACCATGGCCGCGTTCGGCGCGGCCACTTTGACCAGTGCGAACAGTGGTCCATCGGTCGCGTGCAACTGCTGACGGAAAGCGCGCAGCGTGTCGATGGTGTGCAGGGTCTGGGCGCGTGCGAGACCGGCGCCGCGCGCCATAAGGACCAGGTCTGTACCGTAGGCGCAATGGGTCAGTTGACCGCCAGTCTCGCCATAGCGTTCGTTGTCGATCACGACGATGGCTAGATTGCGGGGCTGCTGCGCGGCCACCGTCGCCAGTGAGCCGACGCCCATCAGCATTTCGCCATCGCCCGTCACCACCAGCACACGTTTGCCAGGCTGCGCCAGCGCGAGGCCGAGACCGAGAGGCACGGCGCAACCCATGGCGCCCCACAGATAAAAATTTCGTGGGTCGTCGCCGGCCGCCGCAACATCCCAAGTGGTGCCGCCAAGCCCGCTCACGACCAGCAGTTCGCTGCGGTCGCGCAGCAATTCATTGACGGCGGCGCGACGGTCGAGCGTGGGAGTGGCCTGCATGGGTTCGTTCATTGGAAGGCCTTCGCCCCGAGCAGTCGTTGCGATAGCAGCACGGCGGTCGCGGTGGCCGAGGTGTAACTCATGGTCAGCATGGCCGTTACTGCGGCTTCGACCGCGTCTGCATCGTCCACCCTCACCACGCGCACGCCGAGGGTATCGAGCACCGGTGCAACCGCGCGACCCATGGCGATTTGCCAGGGATTCCCTTCACCCCATTCACCGCGCATGGTGACCAGCATGAACAAAGGAAATTGACAGGAGCGGGTCAGCGAGGCGATGGCATTGATACAATTGCCAACACCGCTCGACTGCATGAGCAGTGCGCCGCGTTCACCGCCCAGCCAGGCGCCCGCCAGCAAGCCCATGCCTTCCTCTTCGGTCGTGAGCGGCACGGCGCGCAGTTCCGCGTCGGCACTACACAACTCGATCAGGCGGCGATGCCCTGCATCAGGAACATAGGCGACCTGACGCAATCCTTGCTGTTTGAATACGCGGTGGATGGCCGCAGGCCACAGCGGATCGGTGGCGGTGTTCAGATTGAATTCCCCAAAATGGTGGGCGTCTCATGCCGGCACGCGTCGAGCCATTAGCGCATGACTCAGCGACGCCTGCCAAGCCTGCCCGCAGATCCCGAGTTCCGGTTTATGCTTGCGACATGAACAAGCCAATCAGCCGTACCGTCCCCGCACTGCTCGCCGAAATGGTGGCGCGTGATCCCGCGCATCTCGCCATCGTCGCCGGCCAGCAGCGTTTGTCCTACGCCCAATTCGCCGCCGAAGTAAGTCGCGCTGCGCGCGCCCTGCACGCAGCAGGTATTAGTGCCGGTGACCGGGTCGGCATTCTGATGGGCAATCGCGTCGAATGGCTGGTGCTCGATTTCGCAGCGATGAGCCTGGGCGCGATCACGGTCGGATTGAATACCTGGGCCACCGCCCACGAGCTCGCCTATCAGTTACAGCACGCCGAGGTAAAACTGCTCGCTATCGAACCGCGCTTTCGCGCTAGCGATTTTCGCGCGCTGCTGATCGATGCACGTCGCCAGGCCGGCGGCTTGCCCGCGCTCGCGAGCGTCGTGTGCACTGAGGATGCGGCGCCTGGCATGTTGTCATTTCGGGATTTCATGGCGGGTGCTGAGCGTGTCGACCCCAGCGTGGTCGCCGCGATGACGGCACGCATCCAGGCCGAAGACGTCGCTTGCCTGCTGTACACCTCGGGCTCGACGGCGCTACCGAAAGGCGTGCCGCTATTGCATCGCGGTTTGATCGACAACATGTGGGAAATCGGCGAACGCCAGCAGCTGGTGGCCGACGACAAGTTGTGGCTGGCGGTTTCGCTGTTCTGGTCACTGGCCTGCGTGAATGCCCTGTATGCGGTCATGACCCATGGTGCGAGCATCGTACTTCAGCATCAATTTGATGCCGGTGAAGCCTTGCGCGTGATCGAGGCCGAGCGTTGTACGGTGTTCTATGGCACGCCGAA
>JANLSI010000266.1:0-8914 GCA_031362345.1 Pseudomonadota bacterium | reverse complement strand
GAACGCTCAGCATCGCAAGGGCATGGACCTGCGCGGTGCCTTGGGCGGTGACATGTTCAGCATCCCACCGCCGGTAGTGAATTCGCCGGGCACCAATAGCGGGTCGGTGAGTGCCGCGTTTGATACCAGCAATGTCGGTGGACTGACCAATTCCGACTATCGCATGACCTACGACGGCACCAATTTCACGCTCATGCGGCAGCTCGATAGCGTCAGCCAGACCCTCAGTGGCGCCGGTCCGTTCAGTGTCGACGGCATGATCATCACGGTCGGCAGCGCGCCGGTCGCCGGCGACACTTTTCTGATCCAGCCGACCAAGACCGTGCCGCGGGCGATCAAATTACTCACCACCGATCCGGCGACCCTGGCCTTGGCGGGGCCAGTGCGCACGGCGCGCGCCAACGGCAATGTCAGCGATGCCGCCATTGCGCGCCCCCAGGTGTTGGACGAAACCAACGCGGCGCTACTGACCACTACCACCTTAGTGTTCGACAACCCGCCCAGCACCTATAAGGTCAATGGCGCTGGCGCGAGTATCGCCTTCACCAGCGGCGCGAATATCGACTTGAACGGTTGGCGCGTGCAGATCACCGGTGCGCCGGCGGCGGGTGACAACTTCTCGGTGCAGAGCAATGCCGGCGGTAGCGGCGACAACACCAACGGTCTGGCCTTGAGCAGATTGCAGTCCACGCCGATATTGGAGGGTGGCACGGACAGTTTTCAGGAAGCCTACGCGGTGCTGACCGGTCAAGGAGGCGCGGCCGCCGAACAGGCCCACGTCAGCAGCGAGGCGCTGGGCTCGCTGACCGAGAATGCGGCCACCGCGCGCGACGCCCTGTCGGGTGTCAATCTCGAGGAAGAGGCGGCCAATCTGCTGCGATTCCAGCAGGCATTTCAGGCCGCAGCGCAAATCATCAAGGCCGCCGATCAGGCTTTTCAGGCCATTATCGAAGCTACACGAGGATAGGCACCATGCGCGTCGCCACCAATCAACTTTATAGTCAGTCGCTCAATCGCATCCTCGAACTACAGGCCCGCGAGCGCGATACCACCAATCAGATCTCAGGGGGCAAACGCATCACGCGGCCGGGCGACGACCCGGTGGCCGCCGCCGAGGTCATGCAGATCCGCAATCGTACCAATGCCGCCGCGCAGTACGACCGCAATGGGGTGCAGGCAGAATCCCGACTCACGCAGGTCGACGACGTGTTGGGTGGCGTCAGCAACATGCTGCAACGAGTTCACGATCTGGTGCTGCAGGGACGCAGCGAAGCGCTGGGGAATTCTGATCGGGACGCGATCGCCAAAGAAATTCGCGAACAGATGGAAGTGCTGCTTGATCTCGGCAATACCCGCAATGCGTCGGGCGAGTATATCTTCGCCGGCGCGACGGTCGGCACGCGGCCATTCATCGCCGACGCGCTGGGCAATGTCAGCTATAACGGCGATCAGACCGTGCGTGAGCTGCAGTTGTCGGAGACGCGCACCATCGCCGAGAGCTTCACTGGCCATGAGGCGCTGTTCGCGGTGCGCAATGGCAACGGCACCTTCGTCAGCGGGCGCGTGGCAGGCAACACCGGCACCGGACAGATCAGCGACAACACCCTCATCGACGGCAGCAGCTACCTGGCCCACGATTTCCGCCTGAGTTTCACCAGCGCCACCACCTACGACATCATCGACGACACCCTCGGCAGCAATGTCGCCACCGCGCAAGCCTATGTCGATGGCGCGGCCATCAGCTTCAACGGCGCGCAGATTACCGTCTTTGGCATGCCCAACAGTGGCGACCAGTTCACCGTCACGCCGAGCCTGAATCAGTCGATGTTCAAAACCCTGGGCAATATCGCCGCGACGCTGGAGACGGGCTATGCCAATGTCGCCGCGCAGGCGAATTTCGGCTTCGATCTCGACCGCGCCCTCGAAGCGCTCGACCGCTCGCTGGAAAAGGTTGGCGAGCTGCGCTCGACGACTGGCGCGCGCTTGAACAGCGTCAGCGCCCAGCGCGACGTCAACGATCAGATCAATCTCAACTTGGAAACCCTGCGCTCGAAACTCGAAGACGTCGACCTCGCCAAGGCCATTACTCAGTTGACCCAGGACACCACGGCGTTGGAGGCCGCGCAGAAGGCTTTCGTCAAAGTGCAGAGCCTGAGTCTATTCGACTATCTCTAAGTGGCTATCGCGCCGCCGAGATCGTCACTGAAAGGTCGACTACTTGGCACAATCCACGGGGTGCCGGCCATGTTCAAGCCTCAAGCGCACGCAGCGCGGCGCCGCTAGCCCTTGCTCCAGCGGGGCGCTTCCGATCTAAGCGAAAACGGTGCTCCAAACTTGAGGACCCAGTGTGACCATCGAATTTGAGCGCATCGAAGATCAATTGTTTGCGCAACTGCGCGTGGCGACCGCGCAGCGGCTGCGCGCCGCCGATCGTGGCGACGGCGGCCTGTGCGTACTGCTGGCGCGGCAACGCTGCGCCAGCCTGGCTGAACTGCGCGCTAACTCATCGAGCCAGCCACGCCGGCTTCTGCATGCCGCTTAAGCCCCGCCAGCAGGCATCGCCCGGCGTCGGAATCTCGACGCCCCGGGAGCGGGCCGCCCGGTCTGTCAAACACGCGTAAATTTTTGTCACCAATCCGGTCCAGCGGCCCGCTGTCGGTGCCTGCCTGATCGCGGATTCTTGACAGCAGCCCCGTGCGCCGCTTACAACGGTTAAGCCCCCCGTGGATACATGCGCCGTAATTCTGGCGCCTGTATCACTGCCCACACGGGTCCCTAGTGCTTAAACCTTTAACATCGCTTAGACGATGGGGGAGCCGCTGCGCCGTGAGTAGTCAATCGCCAGTCGTGATCGTGGAACGGGACGCCAAAACCGCCCACGAACTGAAACAAATTCTCCACTACCTCGATATGAGTACGGTGGTCGTGGCGCCGGACGGCGACCTGGTCGCCATCATGGAGACCCGGCCGGCGCCCTATATGGTGCTGCTCGGTGAATGCGGCGATTCACGTGCCCAGAGCGAGGCCTTTCGTCGCATCAAGGCCGCCGATCCCTATACGCCGCTGTTGCTATTGAGCGGCGGCGAGGATGCGGCACAGCCCAGCGAGCTGGACCACGATGCCTTGGCGCGGATCCGATTGCCCCTGCGTCACGGTGCGTTCGAAGCCGCCTTGCAGAAGGTCAAGACCTATCGTGAGAACCGCCACCAGGAGGGTTCGCCGCGTTCACTCGAACTATTCCGCAGCCTGGTCGGCAGCAGCCCCGGCATCCAGCGCGTGCGCAATATGATAGAAATGGTTGCGCGCAGTGATGCCAACGTCTTGATCGTTGGTGAATCCGGCACCGGTAAGGAAGTCGTCGCGCGGCATGTTCATCACCACTCGAATCGTCGCAGCAAGCCCTTCGTGCCGCTGAACTGCGGTGCGATCCCGGCCGATCTGCTTGAAAGCGAGTTGTTCGGTCACGAGAAGGGCGCCTTCACCGGCGCCATTGCCAGCCGCCAGGGTCGTTTCGAGATGGCTGATGGCGGCACGCTGTTCTTGGACGAAATCGGCGACATGAGCCTGTCCATGCAGGTCAAGCTGCTGCGTGTGCTGCAGGAACGCACCTTCGAGCGCGTCGGCAGCAACAAGAGCCACTCGGTCAACGTGCGTATCATCGCCGCCACCCACGTCAATCTCGACCAAGCCATCCGCGAAGGGCGCTTCCGCGAAGATTTGTTCTACCGCCTGAACGTGTTTCCCATCGAGACCCCGCCGTTACGGGCGCGCAACGAAGATCTACCGCTGTTGGTCAACGACCTGGTGGAGCGACTCGATCATGAAGGCCGCGGCACTATCCGCCTGACGCCGTCGTGCATCGAGTCGCTGTCTGAGTACAACTGGCCGGGCAATGTGCGCGAGTTAGCCAACCTGGTGGAGCGACTCTCGATCCTCTACCCCAACGGCATGGTGGATGTGCACGATCTGCCGGAGAAATACCGCTCGGCCCATGTCGTCGCCCGCGCGCCAAGCAAACCGGACAACTTCGGTACCGTGGCCGACGCGCCGCTGCCAGCGGCGGTGCTCAATCCGCGCCTGCCGCGCGCAGGACTCGATCTGAAGGAGCATCTGACCGTTATCGAACGGGATTTGATCCTGCAGGCCTTGGAAGACACCGACTGGGTGGTGGCCCACGCCGCCAAACGGCTGTGTATGGGTCGCACTACCCTGGTCGAGAAAATGCGCAAATTCGACCTTATGCGTGAGGGGATCTGACGGGTCCTTGGCGCTGTGCCTGGGTCCCGCGACGGGGCCCGCAACCCAAGTCACAGTTTTTTAAAGAATAAAGTTCCGTGGCACGGTCTTTGCTCAAACCCTTGTGCGTGACCGCAGCATTGACGCTGCGGCGCCGAACAAGACCCACAGAGCATGACCACCGTAGCCATCACCAACGCCGAACAGTTATGTGCAGCCTTCGCCGAGTTCGAAGGCGCGTCCCAGCAACTGTCTTCGTTCTATACCCAGCTTGAGCGCCAGGTGGCGGTGCTCAGCAGCGAGCTGTCGGCCTCGCGCGCCGGCCAAGCCCGCGAGCTGCAGGAGAAAGAGCGGCTCGCGGCGCGCCTCAACGCGCTGCTCGATGCCCTGCCGGGCGGCGTGGTGGTGCTGGACCAGCGCGGCCTGGTGCAGGAATTCAATCCCGCCGACTTTGAACTGCTGGGTCCGATGGCCGGCGGTGACGCTTGGCATAGCATTGTCACTCGCGCTTTCGCGCCGCGCTGGGACGACGGCCATGACTTGTCCCTCAGCGACGGTCGTCGCGTCAATATCGCGACACAGGCGCTGAGCGGCGAGCCCGGTCAGATTCTACTGATCAAGGACGTCACCGAAACCCGCCTATTGCAGGATCAGTTGGCCCATCACAAGCGCCTCTCGGCCAAGACCGAGATGGCGGCCGCCATGGCTCACCAGATCCGCACGCCTCTGGCGGCGGCGCTCTTGAACGTCGGCAATCTGCGCCGCGCTCGCAGCGACGTAGGCCGCGAACGCGCGGTCGAGCGCAGCCTGCAAAGCTTGCGCAAGCTCGAACGCCTGGTCGACGAGATGTTGTTGTTCGCGCGCGGCGGCCAATTGGCGGTCGAAGCGGTGGCGGCGAGCGATCTGCTGGCGGCTGTCGAGAGCGCGGCACGCGACGCCTTCAGTGTGAGCGACTTGCGTCTGGAGTTTGCGCCGCTCGCCGAGCAGGGGCGCGTCTATGCCAACTTGTCGGCGCTCACCAGCGTGTCGTTGAATCTGATCGATAACGCCTGCCATGCCTGCCGCGGCCAGGGCCGTGTCACGGTCACGGCCGCTATCGTCGACCAGCAATTGTGCCTGGCCTTTCAGGATGACGGCCCCGGCATCTGCGCCGAGCAGGCGGCGCAGATCTTCGAGCCCTTTTTCACCACGCGCGCCAATGGTACCGGCCTTGGCCTGGCGGTCGCGCGCGCAGTGACGCAGGCCCATGCCGGCAATTTGACCTTGGTCAATGGCGCGGGCACCGGCGCCTGCTTCGTGATGACCTTGCCGCTCATTGCGCAAGCATCCGCATCGAATTCCCACGTAACCGCAGACCCGCACGCGGTGGCCGCTTGCGAGCCAGCCGCCTTGCGTCAGGCAGGATGACCCCATGCACAAGCACCCCACTCAGATCCTGATAGTCGAAGACGACCACGCCTTGCGCGAAGCACTGCTCGACACCGCCGCGCTGGCCGGCTTCGAAGCCACCGGCGCAGCCGACGGCCGCGCGGCCCTGGCGGCCCTCGCCCATGAACCGTTCGACCTGGTCATCAGTGACATTCAGATGGAGCCGATGGACGGCCATACTTTGCTGCGCGAGATCCGCAGCCGCCATCGCGATCTGCCGGTGGTGTTGATGACCGCTTATGAGTCGATCCAGAGCGCGGTCAGCGCCCTGCGTGACGGCGCGACGGACTATCTGGTCAAGCCCTTTGAAGCCGAGGTGCTGTTGGCGCGTATCGATAACTGGTTGCCGCCCGCGCCGACGCCCTTGCCCGACGATGTGGTGGCGGTCGATGCGAGCAGCCGCCGCGTATTCGAGCTCGCGCGGCGCGTCGCACAGTCCGATGCGTCAGTGATGATCACCGGCGAGTCGGGGGTCGGTAAGGAGATCGTATTCCGGACCATTCATCGCCATTCGCAGCGCGCAGCGCAGGCGCCGGTGGCGATCAACTGCGCGGCGATCCCGGACAACATGCTGGAAGCGGTGTTGTTCGGTTACGAGAAAGGCGCCTTCACCGGCGCCCATAAAGCCAGCCTCGGCAAGTTTGAACAAGCGCAGGATTCGAGTCTCTTGCTGGACGAAATCTCGGAAATGCCGCTCGCACTGCAAGCCAAGCTGCTGCGTGTCTTGCAGGAGCGGCAGGTTGAACGGCTGGGCGCCAACAAAGTCATCGACCTCGACGTGCGCATCGTCGCCACCACCAATCGCGACCTGCGGCGCGAAGTCGAAGCCGGGCGCTTTCGCGAGGATCTCTACTACCGACTCAATGTCATGCCTATCCACGTGCCGCCTCTGCGCCAGCGTAGTGGCGACATCGTGCCGCTCGCCCAGGCTTTACTGGCGCGCACCGCCACGCGCGGACACCAGCAAGCGCCGGCGCTGAGCGCGGCGGCCTGCGCACGCCTTATGCAATACCACTGGCCAGGCAATATCCGCGAGCTCGATAACGTCATGCAACGCGCGCTGATCCTGCACCAAGGTGCAGGCATTACCGAAGCGGATCTGGTTTTCGAACAGATGACGCCGGCGCGCGCTAGCCACCCTGTCGAGCGCGCGCGTCATGTTGTCCTGCCTTACGCGCGAGCGTATGACGACGAGGGTGCCGGCATTGATGACGACGAAGCAGACCCTGGTGCGGAATCGCTGGGTGGCGACCTCAAGGATCACGAGCGCCGCCTGATCTTAACGGCGCTTGAGGAAGGTCGCGGCAGCCGCAAGTTCGCTGCCGAAAAGCTCGGCATCAGCCCGCGCACCTTGCGCTACAAGCTCGCCCGTCTGCGTGACGCAGGCGTGGCGCTACCCGGTGTTTGAGCACGTCCCGCGCGACGCATCGAACAGGAGCAGACCATGAGCAATACCATCGATGCCCAGGCCGTACTCGCGCAGATGCGCGCGCTGTCCGCCCAGGCTCGCGGCCTGCAGATGCCGAGCGCGGTCGCGACTGGCGGCGCGACACCCAGCGTCAATTTTGGCGACGTGATGAAAAATGCACTCAACTTCGTCAACGACAACCAGCTGCAGGCCGCCAAGTTGTCCGACAAGTTTGAACGTGGCGCACAGGGCGTCGACGTGGCGCAGGTGATGGTGGCGATACAGAAGGCCAATCTGTCCTTTCAGGCTGCGACCCAGGTCCGCAACAAGCTGGTGTCGGCCTACCAGGACATCATGAATATGCCGCTTTAAGCGGCCGCTAAGGTGAGTTACGACCATGGCTGAAGCCGCCGCATTCAACGCCCAGGCATCACTGCTGTTGCTCCTGCGCCAGGCCGGTGTGCTGGTCGGCCTGGCGGCGGCGGTGGCGCTGGGATTGTACGTGGCGCTATGGGCACGGCAGCCCGAGTATTCCGTCTTGTTCGCCGATCTGCGCGACCGCGATCTGAACCAGGTCATCGACGCGCTGACTAGCAACAATATCCCCTATCGCATGGACCCCAACGGCGGCACGGTGCTGGTGGCTGCCGACAGGCTCGCCGACGCGCGCATGAAACTGGCGGGCGCCGGTCTGCCGCACGGCGCCGCCAATGGCGGTGGCTTCGAGAGCATGAGCGACGAGCAGCCCTTTGGCACCAGCCAGTTTCTCGAACAAGCCCGTTATCAGCACGCTATCGAAGGCGAGTTGTCACGTTCTATTTCTCACATCACCAACGTGCGTTCGGCGCGCGTGCATATCGCGCTGCCCAAGCAGTCCGCTTTCGCGCGCACCAAACGTGACCCAAGCGCGTCGGTGATAGTCGATCTCTACAATGGTCGCCAGCTTGAGCGTCACCAGGTTGCGGCCATCGCGCAGATGGTGTCGGCAGCGGTGGCCGGCATGCCGGTCAATCAGGTCACGGTCATCGATCAACGTGGCAATCTCTTGACCGATAACACCGACAGCGCCGACAGCCTGGCGGTCTCGGCCAAGCGTTTCGAATACTCGCGCACGCTAGAGCAGTCTTATATCGATCGCGTCGAGGCCATCCTCGCGCCGCTGGTCGGCGCCGATGGTGTGCGCGCCCAGGTCACGGCCGACCTCGATTTCACCGAGACCCAACAATCCCAGGAAAGCTTCAATCCCGATCTGCCGTCGGTGCGCAGCGAAAGCAGCACCGAGGAAGAGCGCAGTGGCGACGCCGCCAGTGGCGTACCCGGTGCCCTCAGTAACCAGCCAGCGGCCGCTGCCAGCGCGCCCGAGCAGACCGCCAACGCCACTGGCCAGCCGCCGGGCGCCCCTGGCGCGGCGAAGGACGCCACCAAACCCGTCAACAAGCGCACCCAGAAGACGCGTAACTACGAGCTTGATCACCGCGTGGTGGTCGAGAAGAACCATGTCGGTAGCATTCGCCGCTTGTCGGTGGCGGTGGTGGTGCGTGCACCCGCCGCCGCAGCGCCGGCCGCGCCGCCCGCAAGCGAGAAGCCGGCCGAAGGTGACAAGGCCGCTGCTGGCGCTGAGCCTGCCGCCGCCGCGCCAGCGACGCTCAGCGAAGCGGAGATCACACGCATGACCAATCTGGTCAAGGAGGCTATCGGCTTCGATGCCACGCGTGGCGACTCGGTCAGTATCACCAGTGCCGAATTCCTCGCGCCACCGGCGCCGGAAGCTTTACCCGAACCACCGATCTGGCAGCAACACTGGGTGTGGAATCTGGCCAAGCAAGTGGCGGGCGGGTTGTT
>JANLSI010000251.1:0-2800 GCA_031362345.1 Pseudomonadota bacterium | reverse complement strand
TCGGTTTGCGGTCGATGCCCAAGCGCTTAGTGACGAATTGCCGGCTGACAGCGAAGCCGAGCTCGAGTGGCATATTGAAGCGCGCGGCATTGTCGTTGCCTTCACCCTGATATCGATATAAGTCGTGGATGGAATAGTCCGATGTGAATATGCCATGCACGATGCGCTCGACCCGCGGGATATCGGTCTGGCCCGATTCGGTCGCAATGCGTGGAATCAAGCCGCACGCCACGGTGGTGCACAGGATGGCATCCAAGCGTGGTTCGTAGTCAGCATCGAACGGGCAGTTGATAAAGACTGAACGCGCCGGGTCGTGCAGCGGCAGGCCGTCGCTGGTTCTGTCCAAGGCCTGCTTGGCGCTAGCCATCAGCGTGCACTCCGTGTTTTCGAGGAAGATTTCTCTTTCTGCGCTGGCTTCTTGGCCACGACGCGCGCGCCGGCCTTTTTCTTTGACATCGGTGCACTGCTCGCGCGCTGCTCCACGACTTTTTTCGCTTTGGCTTTTTTCTTGGCGCCCTTGCTTGCCTTAGTTGTCTGCGCAGTGGATGCTGCTGGCTGTTTGCGACGAACCGGTTTTTTTTTGGCCACCACCTTCTTGCGCGCAGGTCGCGCGGCTTTGTCCTGCGTCGCCGCAGGAACCTCGATGGGCGTCCCGCCCATGAACTTAGCGAACAAAGGAATACTTTCCAGTGTCTTGATGGCCACCGCCCCAAGCAAGGTTTTGATACTGTCCATGGCGGTCGTGCGCATACGGGTGCCGGTCGCGCTACGCCCGAGTTCTTGAACGACGACTGACAGCAGTAGGCTCGCAAGCGCAGCGGCCACTTCATGGCCGCGGTCTTCACCATACAAGCCGACGGCGCGCTTGAGATGCCGTTCGGCCTCTACCAGCTCGCCCTGTTGGCGCAGCATAGTGGCAAGATTGGTATGGATACGCGCCAGCAGCGCGGTAGCGCTACTGCGCTCAAGACCGCGTGCGAGTTTGAGCGCGGCGGTGAGGGACGCGATAGCCTGCGGATTATCCTTGCCATCGCGCTGTTGTTCGCCCTGCTTGAGCAGTGCTTCGATGGCATCTCGGCGCGCGGCTTCGCTGGGACCGTGCTGCACCTGTGGCAGAGCGTCCGGTGGCGTCGCTTGCTCGGTGCGCTTTGCCACCTCGCGTATGGGTGCAAAGGTCTTCAATAACTTCGAACGGTAGCGCTGGTCAGGTAGTGCGGTTTCAGTAGCACCTGCGCGTGGCTTGCGCGTCGCTTCAGCGATCTGATCGGCGAGGTGCTTGAGGTCCGGTTGTGGGCCGTCAGCAACGATGCGGTGACTCTGAGCGAAAGCCGGCGGTACCTTCACGCTGGTTCCGAGGGTCACCACCAGCAGCGTTTTGCGCTCGTCAGCCCAGGCATGCTCAAGCGCACGCGACAATTCCTTCTGTTGCCAGTCGTCTAGCCCACCTTCGCTCACCACGAACACAAATACATCTGCACTGCTCAGCGCCTTGCCGATGCTTTCGAACCACAGGTCAGCGCTGGCGATGTCCTGCGCGGTCCTGGCGTCAATGCGCCGGGCTTTGAGCGCCGCGCGCAGCGCCGGCAGCTGGCCGACAAATTCGCGCGGGCAGGATATAAATATTTTCATCGTCCGAACTCCGAAGCTTGCGACTTGCGCTTGCAAGCTCATGGCTGAACACCGTTGCACAATGCTGTCGTGGAAGTTTTGGCAGCATCGGGCAGCGCGGGGAAGCGCCGGGTTGCGGCCCATATGGCGACGCGACAGGCGGGTGATGGACCACCGGCCGAGGGGCTAGCAGGAAATCGCAAGACGCCAGCGCTGCCTCGATGTAGTCACGAAACTTGCTGCCCAGGGTCGGGCGATTGTCGATATCGCGAAACACCCCTTGCGGGCCGAACTCGGCTTTCAAGCGGTCGTATAGTCGCCCGGCCGTTTTGGCGTCTTCGCGCCGATAGCAGATGAAGATCCGTCGCGCTGCCATGCCCCCTCCGTGCCGTGTCGATCGCGCCGCTCGGCAACGCAACTTTCGCCGCCCGGAGTTTGCCATAACCGGCCTGGCGCTACACGCCGCATGGTGGTGCGCGCAAACGTGCATAGTGCCGGCGTAGCGGCGGCTGACTACCGACGCCGAGTTGGGCCATTTCCGAAGTGTGTGCTGACCCTTCAGTGAGCCGGCACAACTCGCGCAAAAGCCGAGCTATCGCTAGCGATTGGGTGTCGATTGCTGATTCATTGCACCGTCGACGTCATGACTCAATCCGAGACTGACACCAAAAACCTGTCGGATTAGGCTGAATCTGCCGCTGCGGCGGGACAGCGGTCCACAGGTGCGCGCCGCATCGTTAAATAGCCCCACTATTCGCCTCGAATGTGCGCGCATCTGTCTTCGTTTCCCCACCACCTCACGACGATTCCCTAAGCCCGACAGGCTGCTAGATTCGGCCCGACGATATCAATCGCCTGATCGGGAGAGACTTCCAACGCTGGCGCAACCACCCTCCATCCAACCGTCGTGCGCGTGCGCGGATAACCGCCCCGCGCTGTTCGCCCGACTCCACTCCTGGCGGATGTTCCGGCGGGAAGCCACCATCACACGATCCCGGCCGCCGCAAAGCCATCCTCAACCGCCTTTATTTTCGTGCGCAATGCGCTCGGGCTATGACTGCGGAATAGTGACCTCGATATTGGCCTTGTCGTGCCTGATGAGGATTTTCGCGCCCAGTTTCGCGAGACGGCGCGTCGCGGCGTTCTCGGCGAGGTCAGAGCCGCTTACCTCGAAGCCGAGGTTCACCAGGAC
>JANLSI010000231.1:0-3348 GCA_031362345.1 Pseudomonadota bacterium | reverse complement strand
ATCGCTTTATCACGCTCAAGCGCCTGCCGGGGTGGTTCGACGAAGCAGATCTCGATGTCTTCGCCAGCGAATACGAGCGCACTGGACTGGCCGGGCCTTTGAGTTATTACCGTAATTTAGATGCTGATTGGCAAGATCTCGCACCCCACGTCGAGCGCAAGCTGACGGTGCCGTCGTATTTCCTGGGCGCGGAATTCGATGTCGCGACCTGGTGGGGGGCGGAAGCCCTGGCGCGGGTCAAGGAGAAAGCAACCGACTACCGCGGCGGCGTTATCTTGCCACGTTGCGGCCACTGGCTGCAGCAGGAGCGCCCGGAGGAGACCAATGCGGTGCTGCTGGATTTCCTGCGCGGGCTGGACTGAAAACCCGCGCGCGGTAGTTGCTGCCGCCGCGCGCGGATACCGCCAGGCGATGCCGGCTCAGTGCGCGCCGCAGAGCATCCAACCCCAGTAGGCGAGGATGATCATCTGCGCGCTGAACAGGGTGGCGCGGCACATCACCATCGGTACCGAGGTCGAGATGATGTGTATCAGCGATTGCCCGACGCGGCAGTAGAGCAGGATCATGGCGAGCTTGTCGGTAATGTCGGTGTGGCCGGTCGCGACGGCCAGCAGCATGAGCCCGACCGAGGCCGCGAGAAATTCCAGTGAATTGGCGTGGGCGCGCGTCATGCGCAGCCCAAACGGGCCCATGTCCCGTCCATCGGCCTGAAAGTCGTTCAAGGCTTTCTCTTTGCGCATGATGGCGGCGGTGCGTGTGAAGACCAACCCGAAGGTCAGCGCTACCGACCACATCACCATGCCTATCAATGCTATCGCTGTCGTACTCATCGTCCCCTCCCAATTGAAACTTGGTGCCTCATCGTGACCCGCAAGAGGCCGACGCTGAGGCGTTATTGTCGAGCTGGCTGGACCGGCTGCGCGCTTGCCATTGCGTGAGCCTGTCGGAGGATAGCAGACGGCGCTAGCCAGGCCGACGAATCTAGCGCCGGGCTCCTGCCGCACAGCTGAACTTTTTCACGTGATGGTCGATATGCCTGATGACAAATCCCAACCAGCCCACAACGCGATACCGACCGTGCCCAAATTACTCTCCATCAAGCAGAAGCTCGGGTTCGCGATTCTGCTGGCCATGATAGTGGGGCTGGTGGCGGCCGGTTCGGCCCTCACCTATCGCGACTATCTCAGCGCGCGCGACGCCTTATTGAATCGCGCCGAGTCCCACGCGCGCATGGCAGCGCTGGCCAGCGCCGGCGCGGTCGCCAGCGGTGATCGCCGTGCTGGCGAGGCGGCGTTGCATTTGCTCGATGACGATCGCGCTATTGCTGCGGGTCGCATTGACACCCCGACCGAGCGTGGATTCGCTCGTTTCGAACCGTCGCCGGCGGTTCAGGACGATCAGCCGTCGAGCCTTGAAGTCGGCATGGATATCGTGCACGGCGGTCATTCCGTCGGCCGTGTCACCGTCGCCGCCCGCACCAGTGAAGTGCGCGAACGGGTGATACAGGACATCGAACTCGTGGTGGTCATGACGACGATTGCCATCGCCGCTGCATTGTTGCTGGCGACCCGCCTGCTGCGCGCTATCTATCGGCCGATCATGAGTCTCAGCGAGGTTGCCCGCCGCGTGCGCGAATCGCGCGACTACAGCGCGCGCGCGCCGGTCGTCGCCACCGACGAGCTGGGCCAGTTGTGCGCGGACTTCAACGGCATGCTGGCGGAAATCGAACACCGCGATCGCGAACTGGAATCGCAAGTCGAACAACGTACCGAAGAACTCAAGCGGCGCAATCATGAATTGTCCTCGCAGATCGCTGAACGCAGCGTGGCCGAAAAGGCCTTGCTTGCCAGCGAGCAGCGTTTCAAGAGTGCCTTCGACAGCGCGGCGATCGGCATGATCATCGTCAACGAGGCACGTCAGGTTCAGCATGCCAACCAGGCTTTTACCGACATGTTGGGCTACCCCGCTGATGGCGTCGTCGGCATGGCCTTGCGCGACTTGTCCCATCTCGACGATCGCGAGACCGGCTTGTTTCAATATCACGAACTGGTGGCGGGTCAGATCGAACGCTATCAGATCGAAAAACGTTATCTGCATCGCGACGGCCATCCGATCTGGGTGTTGTGCCATATCACTGCGGTACGTGACGCGGGTGCGATTTATCAGTACGCGATCGGGCAGATTCAGGACATCACCGAGGCCCATCAACTGTCCAAGGAGTTGTCCTACCAGGCAACCCACGATTCGCTGACAGGCTTGGTCAATCGCCGCGAATTCGAGGCGCGCATCGAATACGCGCTGGAAGGGACCTGGCGTAATGGCAAGGAACACGCCATCTGTTATCTGGATCTGGACCAGTTCAAGGTCATCAATGACACCTGCGGCCATGTCGCGGGTGATGAGCTGCTGCGTCAGGTGGCCAACGTGCTGCGCACCAAGGTACGTGCCAGCGACACCATTGCCCGCCTCGGCGGCGATGAGTTCGGACTGCTGATGGAGAACTGCCCGCTGTCCCAGAGTCAGCGCGTGGCGGAGAGCTTCCGCGCCGCCATTGAGGACTTCCAGTTCGTGTGGGACGACAAGCGTTTCCGGGTCGGTGTCAGCATCGGCCTGGTGCCGATCAATGGCGATTCGGCCAGCGTCACCGAAGTGTTGCAACAGGCCGATACCGCCTGTTACGCGGCCAAGGATCTGGGCCGCAATCGTGTGCATACCTTTCTGCGCGACGACGAGGCGCTGAGCAAACGTCACGGCGAAATGCAGTGGGTAACCAAGATTCAGGCCGCATTGGAGAACAATCAGTTCCTGCTGTATGTGCAGCCCATCGTGCCGGTGGTCGGCGATCGACATCGCTATGAACACTACGAAGTGTTGATCCGCATGATCGACGAGAATGGTGCGGAAGTTCCACCCGGCGCCTTCCTGCCGGCCGCTGAGCGTTACAACCTGGCAGCGCAGGTCGACCGCTGGGTGGTGTCGCACCTGCTCGACTGGGCGGTACAGAATCCCCAGGAGTTCGCCCGTTTCGATATGTGCTCGATCAATCTTTCGGGACTGACCTTGGCTGACGAATCCTTCCTCGGCTATGTCATCGATTTACTGCGGGCGGCGCGCGTGCCAAGCAGCAAGATCTGTTTCGAGATCACCGAGACGGCGGTGATCTCCAATCTGTCCCAGGCCAGCCGTTTTATATCGACCTTGAAGGCGCTGGGTTGTTTCTTCGCGCTCGACGATTTCGGCAGTGGCCTGTCGTCGTTTGCGTATCTGAAGAATCTGCCGGTGGACTATCTGAAGATCGACGGCATGTTCGTGCGCGACGTGCATACCGACCCGCTCGATCGAGCGTTG
>JANLSI010000210.1:0-12306 GCA_031362345.1 Pseudomonadota bacterium | reverse complement strand
CAAGGCTGTAAGAATACCCGCCAGCGACGCATTGAGTAAGGACCCTGGTCAGAATTATCTCGTCAACACCGAGGGTGTTCCTGAGTGGTTGCTTGCCGGGCGCGATTGGCGGGCAATAGCGGGGCTATTGCCAAGAATAGCAACGCAGCGGCAGCCGCTCAGAAACAGCCGAATGTAGAGATAATTTTGACCAGGGTCCTAAGCCTAACAAGAAGTGCTGGCGTGCTTTGTAACCGCGACGTAAACACCGGCGCCGCGCTTTTACCTAAGCGGGCCTGCTATCGCCCTCGCGTCACGCCTAAAGTGCCTCCGTCACCCACGCCAGGAAAACATCATGAAACAGCATCTACTCGGCCTAGCGCTCGCGGCACTCACCATCGGCGCGATTGCGCTGTATCCCAGTCTCCACAACGCAGCGGTGGCGTTGCCGACTCAAGCGCTCGCAAAACCATCGGCGCCGCTGCCGGTTAATCAGCAGCGCCCGCGTGTTGATCTGGTGTTCGTCCTCGATACCACTGGCAGCATGGGTGGCTTTATCGACGCGGCCAAAGAAAAGATCTGGTCTATCGCCACCACCATGGCGGGAGCCCAGCCGGCGCCCGAGATCCGTGTCGGCCTGGTCGCCTATCGTGATCGCGGTGATGAATACGTCACGCAGGTTTTCGACCTCACTAGCGATCTCGATTCGATGTATGCCCATCTCATGGATTTCAAAGCCGATGGCGGTGGCGATGGTCCGGAAGCCGTCAATCAGGGTTTGCACGACGCCATCGAGCGCATTAGTTGGAACCCGCAGGCGTCCACCTACAAAGTGGTGTTTCTGGTTGGCGATGCGCCGCCGCATATGGATTACCAGGACGACATGAAATACCCCGTCGCTTTGGCCCGGGCCAAGCAGCGCGGCATCGTCGTCAACACCATTCAGTGTGGTAG
The DNA here is from genome assembly GCA_031362345.1 of Pseudomonadota bacterium. GTDB lineage: Bacteria > Pseudomonadota > Gammaproteobacteria > JADJYF01. Next base: position 11,373 of record JANLSI010000210.1, on the reverse strand, counting down.
CGACGGCGAGACCACGGCGCCCTGGCGCAACATCGCGGCGCTGGGTGCGGGTGATTTTCTGCACGTCGAACAAAGCGGCAGTGCGGTCGCCATAAGCACGCCTTTTGACGACAAGCTGGCACGACTGTCGGCTGCTTTGGACGAGACGCGTCTCTACTACGGCAATGCGATGGAGCAAGCCGCCACGCGCGCCAAGACCGCCGCCACCAGCAAGATGGAAGAAAAGGCCTCCCCGGCGATCAAGGCCCGGCGCGCGACCTTCAATGCCTCGGAGAGTGGTGCGGCCAACTTGCTCGGCGACAAGGAACTGGTGAGCGAAGTTGCCAGCGGACGGGTACGCCTAGAAGACATACGCAAGGACGAACTGCCGCGCCAGCTGCAAGCCATGGCGCCCACCGCGCAGGCCAGCTTCCTCAAGGACAATGCCGCCAAGCGCGACGCACTGAAGAAGGAGCTGACTGCGGCCGCCGACAAGCGCAGCGCGTATCTCAAGGAGAAAGTGGCCGAGTCCGGCGGTGCGAGCGACTCCTTGGACGCGAAACTGTTCGGCACCTTGCGCGAACAAGCCAAGCGCGTGGGTGGCATGGAATTGGATAAGGACGGTCCCGCCTATTGAGACCCTGCCATCGAGAGGGGGCTCCGGCTGTCTCTCGATGGATCAGGTTCCCGCCTCCTCTTGCTTTTGCCGCGCCGGGCGGGCAACGTCGGCGCTGGTCGATGAGCGCGTGCCCAGGCGCAGCGTAGTCGTAGGCTGGTTCGCAGTTCTAGGAATTGTTGGTCCGCCCACGCCTGCCGCGCCAAGTGTTCATCGTCATCGCCACCCGCCGGCCTTCGCCGGCTCGAAACACATGAGGGAGAGAGGAAAACAATATGGCGCAGTTACGTGAAATGACGACGGGTTTGCAGTTCCCCGAAGGCCCCGTCGCGATGGACGACGGCAGCGTGCTGGTGGTCGAGATCAAGCGCGGCACCCTGACCCGCGTCAAGACCGACGGCAAGCAGCAGATCATCGCCAACGTCGGCGGCGGCCCCAACGGCGCCGCCATCGGCCCCGATGGCGCCTGCTACATCTGCAACGACGGCGGCTTCGAGTGGATGGAAATGGACGGCATGACCATCCCCGGCCATACCCCGCACAACTACACGCGCGGCAGCATCCAACGCGTCGACATCAGCACCGGCAAGGTCGAAGTGCTGTACACCCAGTGCGATGGCCATGCGCTGAAGGGCCCCAACGATATCGTGTTCGATAAGCACGGCGGCATGTGGTTTACCGACTTCGGCAAGACCTCCGACCGCTCGCGCGATCGCACCGGCGTGTTCTACGCCAAGACCGACGGTTCCTCCATCAAGGAAGTAGTGTTCCCGATGGACGGCCCGAACGGCATCGGTCTGGCGCCCAATGACAAGATGCTTTACGTCGCCGAGACCTTCACCGCCCGGGTGTGGCAGTGGGAAGTCGCCGGCCCCGGCGAGCTGAAGAAAGTTGCCGGTATCGGCGGTCCGCTGCTCGAAGGCCCGGGCGGTGCGACCTTGTTGACCGGCGTGCCCGGTTATCAGTTGTTCGATTCCCTGGCAGTCGATGCCGAAGGCTGGGTCAGTGTGGCAACCATTATCAATGGTGGCATCACGTCCATCTCGCCTGACGGCAAGAAGGTCGAGCACATGGCCCTACCCGATCCCATCACCACCAATATCTGTTTCGGCGGCAAGGATATGCGCACCGCTTACGCGACGCTGTCCGCCACCGGCAAGCTGGTGGCCTATGATGCGCCGCGTGCCGGTCTGCGCTTGAACTTCAACGCCTGAGTCTGCCCAGCCCCGTCGCAGCCGTGCATGCGGCCGCGACAGGGTCTTTCCCTCGCACTCCGTCCGACTGTCGCCGAGCGGATGTCACATTCCCAGTCGCTGCTTCGTCTGGTGATTGAAGCCGCGCGCTCTGTCGCGGCATGCATTCGCCATCATCATGAAGTGGTTCCGTCTCACCCTCGGCCTGCTGTTTGCCCTAAACGGCCTGTGCATGCTGGTTGTGCCCCGGCAATGGTATGGCGCCGTGCCCGGCGTCACCGCGACCGGTGCCTTCAATGCTCATTTCGTGCGCGACATCGGCGTGGCTTACGCCCTGTGTGGTCTCGCCTTCGGCTTGCTCGCGGTGCGCTCGGACGCACGCCCCTATGCGCTGGCGGGCTGCGCTTTTTTGCTCGCCCATGGTGGCATTCACGTTTTCGAAGTGGTGGCCGGCCTGCACGACTTCGCCCATTTGCTGGTCGACCTGCCGGGGGTGCTGCTCTTGCCGCTCGCCGCGTGCTGGGCGGCGCGGCGCTGAATCATTGAGAGACCGAGAGGTGGTTTGAGATGTTTAAGAAACTGCTCAGTGCGCAAATCAACGCGTTCGAAAAACACTACGACTACGACATGGGCTATGCCCATCGCATGCTGCGCGCGAGTCGCGGCGCCTTTGTGCGTTTTGCGCTGTTCTCGCGCTGTGCGCAGGTACGCGAACAAGTGCCCGCTGCGCCGTGGTTCGCCGCTCGTATCGCTGCCGCGCTGTTCGAAGACTGCGGATCCTGCGCCCAGCTGGTGGTGCGACTGGCCGAAGAGGCCGGCGTCGACAGCGCGAGTCTGCGCGCCATCGTGGCGGGGGATGAAGCGTCGCTGGACGAGCAAACCCTACTGGGTTTGCGTTTCGCGCGAGCGGTCTTGACCCGTTCACCCGACTGCGCAACGCTGCACGATGAGGCCGTGCTGCGCTGGGGCGAGCGCGGCGTGATCTCGCTGGCGCTCATCATCGCCAACACGCGGGTCTATCCCACGCTCAAGCGCGCGCTCGGCTATGCTCACGCCTGCCGCCGTGTCGAGGTGGGCGGGCAGACTATTGCGCCGGCGCTCTTCGCGGCGCGTGCATGACATACGCGCTGCCACGCGCGGCGGGGTGGCGATGGACGACCCACACAGTATCGACTTCGAATTGCATCGCGCCCCGCTGCGCGGACTCGCCTATCGCATGCTGGGCAGTGCCGCCGATGCCGAAGACATCCTGCAGGACGCCTGGCTGCGCTGGCACGAGGTGAGTGGCGCGGCGATTGAAAACACGCGCGCCTATCTCACGCGCATCGTTACCCATCTCTGTCTCGACCGTTTGAAGTCGGCCCAGGTGCGACGCGAACGCTATGTCGGTGAATGGTTGCCCGAGCCGCTGCTGGCGTCTCTCGACGGATATCAGCCAGGGCCGGAAATCGCCCACGAATTCGCCCACGATCTGAGCTTCGCCCTGTTGCGCACGCTAGCCACGCTCTCGCCGCTAGAGCGCGCGGCGTTTCTATTGCACGACGTGTTCGATGTCGACTTCAACACCATTGCCAGCACCCTGGCCCGCGACGCCGCCGCCTGTCGTCAACTTGCGAGCCGCGCCCGCCAGCATATTCGCGCCGCGCGTCCGCGCTTCGAGCCCAAAGCCGAAGACGGCGAACGATTGGCGGCGGCCTTCGTCGCGGCCATTGCGCGCGGCGATCTGGAGGGACTGACGCGGATGCTGGCGGACGACGCGGTGTTCTATTCCGACGGTGGCGGCAAGGTCGCGGCGCTGTTGCGTCCGCTACACGGTGGTGCGCGGGTGGCGAAGGCGATGATCGGCTTCGCCAGGAACTATCCGTCCGGTGCGTTGCGCGTTGCCATCACGCCGGTGAACGGCATGGCGGGGGTGTTGGTGAGCGATGCGCAGGGGCAGGTAGTGCAGACCATCGCTTTTGAGATTGACGGCCAAGGTCGCATCGCGGCGATTTACGTGCAGAGGAATCCCGATAAGTTGCGGCATATTGACCAGCGGCGTTGAGTGCCCCTCCGGCACTTTGTGGGTGCGACTTGAGCCGGACCGTCCTTTGCCGAACTGTGAATTGCCGGGCCTCGTGTCAGACCGCCTTGCCGCGACAGATCGTCATGTGCACACTCACTTGCATTGTTCAACGCAACACGTGGGGAGCGCGCGCATGAGCATCGATAAGGAAATGAATCTCGTCATTGCCGGTACTGGCCCTGACGGCAAGCCATGTTTTCTCGAGCGCGGCGCGGCACAGGTCTCCCATACGCCGGGGGTCGTCGAGGTGGCGTTCCTGTGGGGTATCGACGGCACCCCCGCACTGCCGAACAGCATAGGCGGGCCGCTGGAAGGCATCGTCTTGCCGGCGCCCGGTGGTTCGGCCTGCGGCCTCGTGCGGTTCCCGGCGCGTTCCGCCGGGCGCCTCGACGCCAAGGCCCTTCTACAAGGTTCGGCCGACGCACAGGAGCACGGCAACGCGGCGATGCATTCCCATGCGACGGTGGACTACGAAATCGTACTGTCCGGCAAGATCGACATCGTCCTCCAGGGTAATCAGCGACGGACCTTGAAAGCCGGCGATATCCTGGTGATGGGCGGTCTGCCCCATGCATGGGAGAACATCTACGACGAGGACTGCACCTACGTATTCGTGACCGTTGGTGCGACAGGCAAAGCCGCTTGGACCTAGTAGAGATGTGCCTTATCCACCCATATGGACGTGGGTGACCTTGAAGCGCGATTCGGTTGGCGCGAGCGGCAGGCGCGGCGCGCGATAGACCTCCACTGCCAGGGCTGCTTCCGCGCCGGCCAGCACCAGACGGAAGAGGCGGGTCTCGGCGGGCGGCAGCTTAGTGAGTTCGAATTCATCCAAGTGCGCGAGTGCGCGCTCAGTGATGGGCAGCATGGCATCGTAGAACGCTTGGATCTCCTCCATGGAACTCGTCATGCGCTTGTGCAGCCGCGCATCGCTGCTAGTCAGCGCCCAGGTATCGGCGAAAGCTTCGAGCGCGCGGTAGGCTTCCGGCAGTCGCACCTGATCAGCCATGGGACACCTCGCCGCGTACGTAGCGTGCGACATGATGGTGATGATGGCGTACCGAGGCCTCGGTGCTCTGCAGATGGAAGTGCTTCTTGGCGCCCGAGAGTAGCGCCTGTTGGTTGAACTCGGTGTTCAGGATGTCCTCGACGATGGTGTCGCGGAACAGGCCAAAGCTCATCTCGCGTCCGAACCGCTCGCTGGCCTTGTTCGGCTTGCGATAGAAGCTGAAGTTCTCGTAGCGCGTATGGTCGCGATCGATCGGCCAGATCTTATGGAACACGGCCGAATCGGCGCCCACCAGCCACACCACATTGGGAAAGATGGTCGTGACGTCGAGCGCCCAGTTGCTGATGCCGCCGGGATTGACACCAGAGCGGCGGCTGTCGAGGGCGTTGCGGGCACCAACCAGTGCCGCGCCGCCGGTGGAAGTGATGTCTGTCGCAAAGCGCTGCGCGAGTTCGGCCATCGGGCCGCTGCGCTGCTGCGGGTTGTAGCCGAGTGAAATCGTGCGGTGGGGCCCGAAGGTCTTGAAATAGGCCGGCTCGCCTTGCGGGTTTTCCGGCCACTTGAAGATGTCCGTCAGCGTCTGTCGGTGCAGGGAGTTGAGGTGATACACCTCTTGAAAGGCATCGAGGAAAATCTTCCAGTTGCAGTTCACCACGCCCACATCGACATTGACCCACGCGTCGAAGTCTTGCATCGGGTAGTGGTCGCCGTAGTCGGCGAGTCCGCCCAGGTATTCGCGCAGCGGCGGTTGCGGTTGTTCGGCGAAGTTGATGAACACCAGATCGTTCCAGGTGTCGCAGGCGATCGGTGTGAGGCCGTTGGCGTGCTTGTCGAGATTGACGAAATTGTCTTCGCTCGGTACGCCGCGCAACTTGCCCTGGGTATCGTAGCTCCAGGCGTGATAGGGGCAGGCAAACAACTTGGTGTTGCCGCACGTGCGCCACTCGACCTTCGCGGCGCGGTGCGAGCAGACGTTGTGGAAAGCGCGTATTACGCCGTCCTGGCCGCGCACGATGATGACCGCAGCGTTACGGATCTCGACCGGCCGCACGACGAAATCGCCCGGCGAGGGGATCTCGCAGCCGCGTGCCAGGTTCAACCACACTTGCCCGAAGATGCGCTCGCGCTCGCCTTCGAAGAATTCCTGGCAGAGGTAGGGCGAGATGGGTAGCGGGTCATTCCCCAAATCGGGAACACCGGGGTCGATGCGCATGAAGTTACTGGCCATAGCTCTTCCCCTTTGTGTAGGTCCACGATCATCGCAACAGCAAGCAAGCGAGCTTATCTCCCTCGACTCGGATTCCTCGGCACATCGCGAAATGGCCCCGTATCCATGCGCGGCTCACGCGGCAGATCGAGTACGCGTTCACCGATGATGTTGCGTTGGATCTCGTCGGTGCCGCCGGCGATGGAGGTGGCCGGTACCGATAGCAGGATCTCGGCGATGAGGCCGTGCTCTGGCCCATCCTCGCCGGCCAGCATCGCGTTCGCTCCGCTGATCAGCGTGTGCACATGGGCGGCGGCGCGTGCGACATGACTCGAGACCAGTTTGCCCAGCGAACCTTCCGGACCTTCTGCTCGCCCTGACACTTTGGCGTGGCGAGCGCGATGGGCCAGCCATTCGGCGCTGCGCGAGAGCATCAGCAGACGCGCGAGTTCCTGGCGCACGGCCGGTGTTGCGATGCGTCCGGTGGCGCGTGCGCGCGGCAGCGCCAGATCAACACGCCCGGCGCGTTGCGCATACCACTTATAGGGTTCCATGACGGTCGCGATTTCGGCACGCTCTTCGTCGTAGATGGGCCCGGCATGGGGTGAAGCATGGCCCCAGCGGCGCAGCGCGTCGGCATTGCGGCGTTCGTGGGCGAGGGTGGTCATGGCTATCTTCCAGCCGTCGCCTATCTTGCCGACTAGATTTTCGGACGGGATCTTCGCATCGGTGAAGAACACTTGATTGAATGAGGCATAGCCGTTCATCTGTTTCAGCGGCTGCGCTTCGATCCCGGCTTGGGTCATGTCGATGATGAAATAAGACATGCCGGTGTGTTTGGGTGCATCCCAGTCGGTGCGTGCGAGCAGCAAACCCCATTGCGCGTGATGGGCGCTGGTGGTCCACAACTTCTGACCGTTCACTATCCAGCCCTCGCCAGCGACATCGGCGCGGGTGGTGGCGCCGGCCAGATCGGATCCGCTGCCGGGCTCGCTGAATAACTGACACCAGGTGTCCTCGCCGGTGAGGATGCGACGCAGGAAGCGTGACTTGTGGTCGTCATTGCCATGCTCAAGCAAAGTCGCAGCCGCCAGCAGGCGGATGCCGATGCGCGCGACACCCACCGCGCCGATGGCTTCGAATTCCTCTTCCACCGCTGGCAACAGCGCGACCGGCAAGCCGCGTCCGTACCAGGCTTGCGGCCAGTGCGGCATGCCCCAGCCTGAGTCAGCAAGCAGATTGCGCCACGCGACCAGGCCGCGCTTGATGTCCCAATGCTGTTGCAGCCAGGCGCGAACTTCGGCGCGTACCACCATCTCGTCCGGGGTGCTCATCAGCCAGCCTCCGTCAGCGCGAGATAGCGTTCGCGATGGTGGCTGGCGTCGCCCAGCATTACCTCCGAACTCTTGGCGCGCTTGAACCATAGATGGGTGTCGTGATCCCAGGTGAAGCCGATACCGCCGTGGATCTGTATGCACTCGATGGCGGCGCGCATATAGGCATCGGACGCCATGGCTTTGGCGAGCGAGGCCAAGGCCGGCACTTCAGGGTCTTGTTCGTCGATGGCGGCGGCGGCGTAGCGTGCCGCCGAGGCTGCCAGTTCAACTTCCAGCAGCATCTCTGCGCATTTGTGTTTAACGGCCTGAAACGAGCCGATCGGTCGGCCGAATTGCACACGCAGCTTGGCGTATTCAACGCTCAAGTTCAGCAGCGCGCGTGCGCCGCCGGCCATCTCGCAGGCCAGTGCGATGGTGGCGCGATCGAGCGTGGCGCGCAGTGCGCTGGCGACGGCACCGCCGGGCCCGAGTCGCCGTGCCGGCGTGTGCGTGAAGCTGAGCTCGGCCTGGCGTCGCGTGGTGTCGATGGTGGTGAGTTGACGGCGGGTGAGTCCGCGCGCGTTGCCGTCAACCGCATACAGGCCGAGGCCATCGTCGCCAACACTAGCGGGCGTCCGCGCCACCACCAACAGCCAATCGGCATGATGACCATCGAGTACGAATGTTTTGTGACCGTCGAGCAGGTAGTCAGCACCCTTGGAGGTAGCGGTCAGGGTGGTCGCTGCGATGTCCCAATTGCCGTCGCGCTCCACCCAGGCCAGGGTCGCGAGGCGCTCGCCACTGACCAGTGCCGGCAGGAATTCTGCTTGCTCAGCGTCACTGGCAAGACCCAGCAAAGCCTCGGTGGCGAGCACGCAGGTCGCGAAATAGGGCGCGCATAGCAGTGCTTGTCCCATTTCTTCCAGCGCGATGCCGAGCTCGCCATAGCCGAAACCCTGGCCGCCGAATTGTTCCGGCACGTGCAGGCCGGTCAGGCCGAGTTCGGTCGCGAGTTGTTGCCATAGGCTGCGATCGAAGCCGCTGGCGCTGGCCATGTGCTTACGCACTTCGCTGGTCGGCGAGCGTTCACGCAGAAAGCGCGCAACGATGGCACGGAATTGTTCTTGCTCGTCGGTGTATCCGAAACGCATAGCGCCCTCCCAGGCTCGCTCGACCGTTGCGGTCAGGGCTGGCCCATGGTGCCAGTTTTTGTCGGAAAAATGTCCGACTGAAGTCGGACCCACAGGGAGCCATGGATTCGAACCCCGGAATGTGGGTCCGACTTCAGTCGGACATTCATTCATTCAAGCGCCTAAACCGCCTGTTGCCGCAGGCGTGTCACGACCACTTGCGTGCCCAGAGAAATCGTCATGCACGCCAGCATGATGACCGACATGAACACCGCATCGTCATGGGGCAGCAGGCCGACCGCCCAGCCACCGACCGCGCCGAAGGATTGCTGCGCCAGGCCGGTGGCGGCGACCGCTGAGCCGGCCAGCGCCGGAATCACGCTGATGGTGCCGCTCAAGGTCGAAGGCATGAGCAGGCCGTGGCCGAAGCCAAGCAAGGTCAGTGGCAGCGCCAGGGCGAAGGGCGAGTGGACGCCGGCCAGGGCCAGCACCAGCACTAACGCGATACCGATACAGGCGACACTCTGCCCGGCCAGAGCGAGACCGGCCTCGGTGCTCGAATGCAGCAGACGACTGACGAGGGAATTGCCGGCGATATAAGACAGCGGCACGGCCATGATGAACCAGCCGAGCAGCTTGGGACCGACGCCATAGCTCGCCAGCACCAGCGGCGCACCGGCCAGGAACACATAGAACGAAGCGGTGCACATCGACAGGATCACGGCATAGCCCAGGAACACCGGTTTGCGCGCCAACTCGCGATAGGCGTGCAGCATCTCGCGCAGCCAGTGCGCATGCACGCTCGGTTTGGGCGCGCCGCTGGGTAGTACTTTCCAGGTCGCGATCAGAAGCATGACAGCGATAATCGTCATGGCGACAAAATTGGCGCGCCAGCCGAGAAGGGCATGCACCTGGCCGCCGAGCACGGTCGCAATCGGCGGACACATACCGAGCACCATACCGGTATAGGCCATCATGCGTGGCCGTTCGGCGCCGGTGAAATAGTCTTGCACCATAGCCCGCCCGATCACCATGCCGGCCGCTGCGCCTATGCCCTGCAGCGCACGTGCGGCGATCAACCAAGGCAAGCTGCTGGCCAGTGCGCAGGCCAGCGAGCCGAGCGCCGCCAACGCGAAGCCGAGCAGCAGCAGAAAGCGCCGGCCGTGGCGGTCCGATAAGGGTCCGTAGAATATTTGCGCACCGCCAAAGGCGACGACGAAGGCGGAAAAAGTCAGCTGCACACTGCCCTGCCCGACCCCGAACAGACCTGCCCAGGCCGGCATCGAGGGCAGACACACGGTCATCGCGAGCAGACCATAGGCGACCGCAGCGAGCAGGGTGGCGATCAATAGTCGGCGCGGCGCCTGCTGCGCCGAGCTCTCGGTGGCGGGATTCACGGTACGCGGGTCACGACGATGGGGTTCAAACGTCATGGTACTCGACCGCAGCGCCCACTACGTGTGCGTACGACTCAGGTCGCGGGTAGCGGAAAGTCAGTGAGGTAGTGCTGGTATTCCGGTTCCACGTCGATCTGCAAGGCGCCCAGCACCCGCACTACACCGCAGTAGAAGCCGATGGTGACCATCAGATCGACCACGCGCTCGTGGTCGAGGTGTTCGTGTAAGCGCGCGAAGGTCGCGTCACTGACGCTGGTGCCGGCCACCAATTCACGGGCCGCGCTGAGTACCGCGCGGTCGAGCGTCGGCAAGGTGCTGGTTTCACCGCGGGTCTCGGCAGCGATCGCCGCCAGGTCTTGGTCGGTGACACCGAACTGTCGGCCGATCTCAATGTGATGGGCGTATTCATAGGGTGCGCGGCTTAGATAGCCGACCTGCAGTATCGCCATTTCGCGCAGGCGTGCATCGAGCTGGTTGTGAAAACGGATATGCATGCCGAGCGCCATGAAGCTGCGCGCGGTATCGGGGCTGTTGGCGAGCGCCCGGTAGAGATTGAGTTTGCGCGCCAGCAAATCGCGGTTCTGCGCTGCGAGGTCGTTTTCTTCGAGATAGGGAACGCGGGCCATAGGCTGATTCCCCTTCAAGCCGGCCAGCGCACGCGGTTCTCGTCGGCGAGAAACGCAGTGCAGTTGGCGCCGTCGAGAAAGCGTGGTGCGTCGGCGCCGAAGATTGCCTGGATGCGCGGGCTGGTCCAATAGGCGAGGAAGGCCGCGTCGTCGGCGAAGGACAGTTCGGCCACGCCATCATAGGCTGGCTCTTCCTGGCCATAGGTTTCGGCGAGTTGATGGCATTGCACATAGCGCAAGATGCCAGCATCGCGCGGGATCTGCGGCGCGTGGCCGTTGATCCAGTATTCCTGAAACTGGGCGACGCTCATGTCCGGCCGGCGGCGCAGCAGGAAGATGGCCTTGGTCAGCGAGGTATCCCGCTTGATATCGATTTCATCGATGAACACGTGCTCGCGGGTAGCCAGGAATTTGAGCTTGGTGGTGTCGATGAAATTCGGCTCGTCGGCCTGTGCGCCATGGATGTACTCGGGGTTGTGCGGCAGGTTTTCGAGCGCTGCCAGGGTGTCGAACCAGACTTCCGCCACGCCACCATAGGGCACATTGTCGAAGCCCGGCACAGCCAGGGCTTTGCGATGGCTCTGCACGTAGCGACGCAGTTGCGTGATGCGCAGCGCCAGCGGCGCGTGGGTGTCGCGCCAGTGACGGTGAAAGGCGGCCGTCGAGATGCCGGCTTTCTGCACTACCAGGGCGATACCTTTGATCATGTCGATTCCTTGTTCAGCGGCAGACATAGGCCTGCGCAGGTCGGTGGGCAGCGGTGGTCGAGGATATCTTCCATGCTGACCAGCGCCTAGACGGAGACTGTCGTACCCCCATATTGGGGTATGAGTGG
>JANLSI010000209.1:0-7260 GCA_031362345.1 Pseudomonadota bacterium | reverse complement strand
GACCTTGAAGTTCGCGCTACCATACATGCAACCACGGATAGTCTTGGCCGTGAAGGGCACGATCATGGCGTTGAGGGAGAAGCGGTCGTCAGCGCGACCGACACCCACCAGCACCGTCATGCCGCCCATGCGCGTAGCCTTGAAGCAGGATTCCACCAGCTTGCCCATGCCGACCACTTCAAAGGCGTAATCCACGCCGATGCCGCCGGTCATGTCCAACACCTGTTTGAAAGCTTCGCCCTTAGGGTCAATGACGTCGGTGGCGCCGAACGAGCGCGCCATTTCCATGCGCTCGGCGGACAGATCAACCGCGATGATTTTGGCCGCCCCGGCGATACGTGCGCCCTGAATGACGTTCAAGCCAACGCCGCCGCAACCGAACACGGCAACCGTCGAGCCGGGCTTCACTTCAGCGGTCTTGATCGCCGCACCGACACCGGTGGTGACGCCGCAGCCGACCAGGGCGGCGGCCTTGAAGTCATGACCCTTGTCGATCGCGACCACGCACACCGAGGGCACCACGCAATATTCGGCCATGTTGCCGAGGAAGGACATCACGGCGATTTCCTTGCCGTCCAGCTTGACGCGGCTAGTGCCGTCGAGGAGGCCGCCGTGCGGCTTGTTCGTCGCGCACAGGTGCGGCTCGTGATGGTCGCAGAAGTAGCAATGGCCGCAATTGGGCACGAACGACAACACCACATGATCGCCCGGCTTGACGTTGGTCACGCCTTCGCCGACTGCTTCGACGATGCCGGCGCCTTCGTGGCCAAGCACCGAAGGCAATCTCCAGCGGATGGTGCCGTTGATGATCGACAAATCGGAATGACAGATGCCGGTCGCCTTCATCTTCACCAGTACTTCGCCGACTTTCGGCTTGTCCAGGGTGACGTTGACTACGGAGAATTCGTTGACTGCGTGTGCGACTACCGCCTTCATAAAGGCCGGACCTCCTGCGTTCTGAATGGGCTGCTGCGAGGGCGCGAGGTTAGCATTTTTTGCCGCCCCGTGGCATTGACGAGATGCACGTAAAGGCCCTTCGCCCAAGGGTCTGCGAGCAGCCCGTGGATCGGTCGCATCTAGAGCACCAGTTAATTAGAATGACGTGAACCCTGCTGCGCGAAGGCGGCCGGCCTAGCGCTCGGTCTGTGGGCCATCGGGGCAAACAACGATGGAGGCGACGACGGTGATTCGAGCAAGCAACATCCTGCGAGTCGGATTCGCGCTGGCCTTGTGCTGTGGCGCCGCCCTGGGCGCTGAGCCGCTGCCCCCCGAGAAAATTGGCGTCGTCACGCCGCCCGCGCCTAACCCCCATCGCCTCTACCTGACCGATCTTCAGATCGCCCATATCGCCGATGGCCGCGTGCACATCGTCGACGGCGACTCATTCAAGTATCTGGGTATGTTCTCGACCGGCCTGTTCGGCATTACGGCCTTGAGCCATGACAGCAGCGAAATGTTGGTCGCGACGACCTATTACACTAAGCGCAACCGCGGCGAGCGCTTCGACCAGCTTGAGGCCTACGACACCAAGACCTTCGCGCTGAAGAAGGAAATCCTGATCCCGACCAAGCACGCCGAGGCGCTGCCTTATAAAGGCACCATCGCACCCTCGGTCGATGGCGCCTGGGTCTTCATCCAGAACGCCACGCCGCTGTCCTCGGTGACCGTCGTCGACCACAAGGCCTGGAAAGTCACTGCCGAATTGCCGACCTTGGGTTGCTGGATAATCCTGCCATCGGCGAGCAATCCGCGTCGTTTCTCGACCTTGTGCGGCGACGGCACCATCGTCACCGTGACCCTGAACGAGCGGGGCGATAGCGCTACCCAACAGCGCAGCGAAAAGCTGTTCGATGCCGAGAAGGACCCCTTATTTGTCCAAGGTGAGCGGATCGGCGATTCCTATTATTTCGTGTCCTACGAGGGCAACGTCAAGGTCATCAACCTCGGCGGTGACGTCGCCAAACTTGAAGACACTTGGTCGCTGGTCAACGCCGAAGACAAAAAGGCCGCTTGGAAGCCCGGCGGTTATCAGCTGCTCGCGGTCCATGCGCCGACCAAGCGCCTGTACGTCGGCATGCACGACGAGGCCAAGAACGGTAGTCACAAGAATCCAGCCAAGGAAATCTGGGTGTTCGACCTCGCCACCAAGCAGCGCGTGCAGCGCGCGCCGGGCTCTGGCTCGATCGCCATGGCGCTCAGCAAAGAAGCGACGCCTATGCTGTTCGCCTATGACGGTGTGAATCTTAAATTCGTGCGCTACGAGACCAAGCCGGCACTGAAGCCGGTTGCCACCAGCGAAGCGGTCGGCGACTTTGCCGGTCTCGTCGAGACCTATTGAGACCGCTTCAGATCATGATGCCGGACCCGGTCGTGACGTACTTGGTGGCGGCGGCACTCGCTATCGCGCTGCTAGTCGGCGCCTGGCAGAAGCTGCGCGACCTGGCGGCGTTCCGTACCGCGCTGGAGGGCTATGCATTGCTGCCGTTGGCCGTCGCTGGGGTGGTCGCGCGGGCCTTGCCCGTCACCGAAGCGTTAGCAGGTCTCGCCCTGGTGATCGAGCGCACCCGCATCCTCGGTGTGATGCTGGCCGTGGCCCTGCTTGCGGTTGTGACCAGTGCCGTGATCATCAATCTGCTGCGCGGCCGGCACGACTTGAGCTGTGGCTGCGGTGGTATCGAAGACGAGCAGACCCTGTCCTGGGCGCTGGTCGCGCGCAACCTTGTGTTGTTGGCGCTGCTCGCTCTGGTCAGTTTCGCGCCCGCTACGCGCGCGCTGCAATGGCTGGACTATCTAAGCGTGGCGGCTGGCGCCTGCGCGCTGTACGGCCTCTACGCGATGATCAATCAGTTGCTCGCCAATCAACCGCGTCTCATGGGCCTGCGGAGCTTGCCATGACCGACGCCTTGCTGGTCGCCGTCGCAGTGCTGTGGATACTGGTCATTGCGCTGGTGGTGGCAGTGTTCGCGCTGGCCCGCCAGATAGGCGTGCTCTATGAGCGTATCGCGCCGATGGGCGCCTTGATGATGGATGAAGGGCCCAAGGTCGGCGACCTCGCGCCGGTCTTCAATCTCACTACCCTGAGCGGCTTGGGCCTACAGGTCGGTGCGCCGGGGCCACACAGTACCCTGCTGTTCTTTGTCTCGCCGACCTGTCCGGTATGCAAGAAGCTCATGCCGGTGCTGCGCTCGACGGCCAAGGTCGAAAGCGCCTGGCTGCGCGTGGTGCTGGCCAGTGACGGTGACGACGCCAAGCAACGCGCCTTCTACGAGAAGGCCGAGCTCGCCGATTTCCCTTACGTGTTGTCCAGTGATCTGGGCATGGCGTTCAAGGTTGGCAAGCTGCCCTTCGCGGCCTTGATCGATGAACAGGGCAGGGTGCGGGCCAAGGGTTTGATCAATTCCCGCGAGCAGTTGGAAAGTCTCTTCACGGCCAAGGATCTGGGCGTGGAGTCGATTCAGGAATATTTGCAGAAGGCATAACCTCAGATGGGGGCTCGCTTATGAAATGGTTCGACGAGTTTTTCGAGCGTCAGGCGCGCGCGGTGGCCCAGAAGACCTCGCGTCGCAGTGCGCTGACCAAAATCAGCCGCGCGCTGGTCGGAACCGCCTTCCTGTTGCCGGTGCTGCCCTTTGCGCGGGTCGCCCAGGCCGCCCACGGCGGTGCCGCACCCGACAGCAAGCTCGACCCCATGAACGACACCCATTGCGAATACTGGCGCTATTGTTCGTTGGATGGCTTCCTGTGCACCTGCTGCGGCGGCTCGGTGACGCAATGTCCGGCCGGTTCGCAGCCGTCGTCGGTGACTTGGATAGGTACTTGCCACAATCCCGACGACGGTCGTGACTATATCGTCAGCTACAACGACTGCTGCGGCATCACTTCCTGCGGCCGTTGCTTCTGCAACGCCAACGAGGGCGAACGCCCCGGTTACCGCCTGAGCGTGCACAACGACGTCAACTGGTGCATGGGCAACGAGAGCAATACCTATCACTGCACGGTATCGGTGGTGCTGGGCGTATCGGCTAACGCTGGCTGAGCGTGCATCGCCGCCATTTGCTTAAGGTCGCGGCCGCACTGGTCGCGACTCTCACGGGCGCGGCGGGGGCGGCACCCTCGCTGCAGACCGCCGGTACGACACCGGCTGAACTCGACTACCTCCAGTACTGCTCAGGCTGCCATCAGAGCGATGGCCGCGGCAGCGTCGGTAACCAGGTGCCGCCTTTGCCGGGCAGTGTCGGGCATTTCGCCCAAATCGCGAGTGGCCGTGCCTTTGTGATACAGGTCGGTGGCGTCGCGCAGGCGCCCATCTCCGATGCGGCGGTGGCGGCACTCTTGAACTGGATGCTGCCTGCCTTCGATAAAGCCAATTTGCCGGGCGATTTCACGCCCTACACCGCAGCTGAAGTAGAGGCTGCGCGGGCGACGCGCCCCGCTGATCTCGCGGCCGCGCGCGCGCGCGTGGTCGCCGAACTCCACGCACTCGGTCGCAACGTCGCGAAGTATTGAGTTGCACTGAGGGCCCGCCGTAAATGCACTGCGAACCCGCGTGCAGCGACGCTCGAAGTTGATCGCCGGTCTGATACATAACCTGATAGATAGCGCGGTTTTTTCGCAGAGTTTTTCGGCTTCGCGGCTGTTACGCCCCTTGGCACGACTCGACCATACGGCGTAGAATCCAGGCCCGATCTTGCATGTCGTACCCACCGGGAAATGGTGAAGTCCATCCCGCACGGAGGAGTGGCGATTGAAGCCCACAGATATCGGTAATCCCGACTATTTTCACAAAGTAGTCGATTGTCAGTGGGCCTGCCCGGCCCATACGCCTGTCCCTGAATATATTCGCTTGATCGCGGCCGGTCGCTATGCCGATGCCTACATGGTCAACTGGAAATCGAATGTCTTCCCGGGCATCCTTGGCCGCACCTGCGACCGACCTTGCGAACCGGCTTGCCGGCGTGGTCGTGTCGAAGAAGAGCCGGTGGCTATCTGCCGTCTTAAACGGGTTGCCGCCGACTACAAGGGCGATGTCACCGATCGCATGCCGGCGCCGGCCGCGAAGAAGAACGGTAAGCGCATTGCCTGCATCGGTGCCGGTCCCGCTTCCTTGACCGTCGCGCGTGACTTAGCCCCGCTCGGCTATGACGTGACGATATTCGACGGTTCGGATCGCGCCGGCGGCATGATACGCAGTCAGATCCCGAAATTCCGTCTGCCCGAGGAAGTGATCGACGAAGAAGTCGGCTACATCCTGAATCTGGGCGTCAATTTCAAGAATGGCGTGTGGATCAACTCGCTGAAGGACGTTCTGGCGGAGAACTACGACGCGGTGTTCGTCGGCACCGGCGCGCCGCGTGGCCGTGACCTCAGCATTCCAGGTCGCAAGGAAGCCGCTGCCCATATCCACATCGGCATCGACTGGCTGTCCTCGGTGGCCTTCGGTCACATCGACAAGATTGCCAAGCGCGTCATCGTACTCGGCGGTGGTAACACCGCCATGGACTGTTGCCGCTCCTCCAAGCGCCTCGGCGGTGAGGAAGTCACGGTCATCGTGCGTTCGAGCTTCGAGGAAATGAAGGCCTCGCCGTGGGAGAAGGAAGACGCCCAGCACGAAGGCATTCCGATTCTTAATTTCATGGTGCCGAAGACCTTCGAGCACGACAACGGCAAGTTGACCGGCATGACCTTCGAAACGGTGCGTGCCGAATACGACGCAAAGGGGCGTCGCAGCCTGGTGCCGACCGGCGAACCGGACAAGTTCGTGGCGGCCGATGCGGTGCTGATCGCGGTCGGTCAGGAGAACTCGTTTTCCTGGATCGAGCGTGACATCGGGCTGGAGTTCAACGAATGGGATATGCCCAAGCTGAACGAAGCCACTTTCCAGTCCTCCATTGCCAAGGTGTTCTTCGGTGGCGACTCCGCGCTGGGACCCAAGAACATCATCTGGGCGGTGGCTCATGGTCATGACGCGGCGGTTTCCATCGACAAGTTCCTGCACGCCGACGATGTCACCGAGCGGCCATTACCACAGGTCTCGATAAGCTCGCAGAAGATGGGCATCCACGAGTGGAGCTATGACAACGATGTCTCCAACGATCATCGATACAAAGTGCCGCTCAAGGACCTCAAGCTCGCGCTGGCCAATATCAAGGTCGAGGTCGAACTCGGCTATGACCTCAAGCTGGCGCTGGCGGAGGCCGAGCGTTGCCTGAACTGCGACATTCAGACCGTTTTTGCCGACAAGCTCTGCATCGAGTGCGACGCCTGTGTCGATATTTGTCCGGTGGACTGCATCAACTTCACCGACAACGGCGAGGAAATGGATGTGCGCGGCAAGCTGCGTGCACCGTCCACCGAGAAGTCCCAGGACCTCTACGTTTCGGGACCGCTCAAGACCGAGCGCGTTATGATCAAGGACGAGAACGTCTGCCTGCATTGTGGTCTGTGTGCCGAGCGTTGTCCGACCGGCGCCTGGGACATGCAGAAATACTTGATGGAGATGGAATACGCTGGACCTGGTTGCCGCACAAAGCGCGCCGGCGCACGCGCGGCCTGAGCGGAGTCACTCGACACTCATGAAGAAGCAACTCGAATCGATCAACGATTTCGTCGTCAAGTTCGCTAACGTCAATGGCTCGGGTTCGGCTTCGGCCAACACCCTGTTCGCCAAGTCCATCATGCGCATGGGCGTGCCGGTCAGCCCGCGCAATATCTTCCCTTCCAATATCCAGGGGCTGCCGACCTGGTATGAAGTGCGGGTATCGGAACGCGGCTGGCTGGGTCGGCGTGGCGGCGTGGATCTGATGGTCGCGATGAATCCCCAGACCTGGAACGAAGACCTTAAGGAAATCGCGCCCGGTGGTTATCTCTTCTACGATTCCACCAAGCCCATGCCGGCGTCGAAGTTTCGCGACGACATCACCGTCATCGGCATGCCGCTCACCCAGATCTGCAACCGCAGTTACACCGATGCACGGCAGCGTCAGCTGTTTAAGAACATCATCTACGTCGGCGCGCTGTCCGCGCTGTTGGACGTCGACTCGGAAGCGATCAGGAAGCTGATCGCCGAGCAGTACCGCGGCAAAGAAGCGCTGCTCGAGTCCAATATCAAGGCCTTCGAGATGGGCCGCGACTACGCCCGTGCCGAATTCCAGTGCCCCATCGGCCTGCGCTGTGAAACGCGCGATGCGGTCGGCGAGCTGGTGTTCCTGGAAGGCAATAGCGCGACGGCACTGGGCGCCGTGTATGGCGGCGCGACGGTCT
>JANLSI010000202.1:0-4260 GCA_031362345.1 Pseudomonadota bacterium | reverse complement strand
GACGGTCACGATGAAGCCGCCTACGAGAAGAACCGCCGCGCCGAACTGGTGTATTGAGCTAAAGAGCGGCCATGACTTTGCACTGTGACAGCGTGATGCGGATCCGTGCCGTCTGCCGGCGTGGGCTGCTCGCGCTATGCGTGGCAGGCATGGCCGCACCGGCATTGGCGGCCAACAAGGACGAACTCGCGGTCGCCGAGCGCCTGGGCAAGCTAGAGCGCGCCCTCAGCAGCTCAGGCTTGATCGAATTGTCCAAGCAGATAGAAGCCCTGCAGCAGGAAGTCCGCCAGCTGCGCGGTGAGCTCGAAAACCAGGCCTTCACCCTTGAGCAGGTGCGCAAAGCGCAGCGCGACGCCTACACCGATAATGACCGGCGCCTGAGCGCGCTGGAACAGGGCGGCACCGGCGGCAGTGCGGGTGTGCCGCCTGACCCGCCGCTTTCGATGCTGGATTCGCCGACCGATGTTGCGGTGGCCGGTAAACCGTCCGAGCAGACCATGGCGGTCGAAATGACCCGCCCGCAGACTGTCCAACGCAAAGTATTGCCTATTGAGGACGGTATTGACGTCAGCGAGGATGCGGCCGCCGAGATGCTGCCGTCGCCTGTGAAGCGCCCAACCCTGGTGCTATCGCCCAACGATCCGCCGCCCGGTCGCTTGAGTATCAGCCCTTCCGAGCCCACCCGGATTGCTCGCCAGGCGCCCGCCGATGACGCGATGCTGGTGGCGCCCGCCGCCTCGGTGGCCGCCGAGGCGCGCAGTGAAACCCCGGAATCGGAAGCGGTCTATCGCGAGGCCTTCGGGATGCTGAAGGCTGGCCAGTACGATCAGTCAATCAATGCTTTCACTCGCTACCTGCAGCGCTATCCGAATGGCCAGTACGCAGATAACGCGCAGTTCTGGGTGGGCGAAGCCTACTATGTGACGCGCAGGTACGAGCCGGCCATCGTGCACTATCAAAAGCTCATCGCCAATTATCCTGACAGCCAGAAGCAGGCCCATGCACTGCTCAAGGTCGGCTACAGCTTCGACGAACTCGGGCGCAGCGATCAGGCGGTACAGATCCTCAATCAGCTCAAGCAGAAATATCCGGACTCGTCGGCTGCCCATTTGGCCGACCAACGTCTGCAGCGCATACGCGCTAAAGCGCCCTGAGCGAGCAATGACTAGCCGCGCGCCGCAATTGGCCGGGGCAGCTGCGGCGACGACCGAGCCCGATGCCCTGCGCATCACCGAGATCTTCCTTTCCATCCAGGGTGAATCGACCACCGTCGGTCTACCGACCGTCTTCGTGCGTACCACCGGCTGCCCGCTACGCTGTCACTACTGTGATACCGCCTACGCCTTCAGCGGCGGTGAACGGTGGACACTCGACGCCATCCTCGCGCGGGTGGACGACTATGGCGTAGGCCATGTCACCGTCACCGGTGGTGAGCCGCTCGCCCAGCCCACCACATTGCGACTGCTGACGCGGCTGTGCGACGCTGGCTACCGGGTCTCGCTCGAGACCAGCGGCGCCATCGATCTGGCGGGTGTCGACCCCCGCGTGATGCAGGTGATCGACATCAAGACCCCCGCTTCGGGGGAGGTGACCCGCAATCTGTGGGCTAACCTTGGTCATTTGCGCACGGGCGATCAGCTCAAGTTCGTGATCTGCGATCAGGACGATTACGCGTGGAGTCGCGCACGGGTGGCCGAGATGGTTCTGCCGGCGGGGGTCGAAGTGCTGTTCTCGCCCAGCTTTGAGACGCTCGCCGGGCGCACGCTCGCCGAATGGATCCTCGCCGACCGATTGGCGGTGCGCTTGCAGGTCCAGTTGCACAAGGTGCTGTGGGGCAATGAGCCAGGACGCTGAGATCCGCGCGGTGATTTTACTGTCAGGTGGGCTCGATTCCGCCACGGTGCTGGCCCAGGCGCGCGCTGATGGTCGCGCCTGCTATGCCTTGAGCGTCGATTACGGCCAGCGCCATCGCGCCGAGCTCGCGGCTGCGGCGCGGCTCGCGGCCCTTTACGGCGCGCGCGAACACCGTGTGGTGCATGTCGACTTCGGCCAGTTCGGCGGCTCGGCGCTGACCGCGCTCGACATCGAAGTCCCGACCACACCGAGCGACGGCATTCCCATCACCTATGTGCCGGCGCGCAATACCGTCATGCTGGCGCTCGCGCTCGGCTGGTGCGAAGTGCTGAATGCCGACGAGCTGTATATCGGTGTCAACGCTATCGACTATTCCGGCTATCCCGATTGCCGCCCGGAATTCATCGCCGCTTTTGAGCGCCTGGCGCGTCTCGCCACCCGCGCCGGGGTGGAAGGCCGCGAATTCCGGGTCTGCACGCCACTCCAGCACCTGACCAAGGCCGCCATTATCAAGCTCGGTATGGCGCTGGGACTGGACTACGCTGAAACCGTCAGTTGTTATCAGCCCGCGAGCGACGGTCGCGCCTGCGGTGCCTGCGACGCCTGCCGCCTGCGTCACGAAGGCTTCCGCGTCGCCGGGGTGGCCGACCCGACCCGCTATCGGCCGCTCATGTAGATTAGCTGCGCGGCGTCGGCAGCGCGCGCTCGACGCCTGCCGTCAGCGATTCGTGCTGGCGGTTATAGGTGTTGTACAGCGAGCGGATGGCACGCACGTAATCGACGGCTTCTCGGTAGGGGCCTAGCGCGCGTTGATTCGGCTCGCGACCCATCATGGTTTCCACGTTGCCGAACCAGCGGTTTGGGTCTAGCCCGGCGCCGACGGCACGCTCGCGCGCCAGCACCACCCGCGTCGGCCCGGCGTTATAAGCGGCTAAGGCGAACCAGGTTCGCTCGCGCGGCGGCAGGCCGATCTCGAAATAGCTGCGCAGTTTGTCGAGATAACGAATGCCGCCACGGATGCCGGCGTCGGGATTGAGGGGATCGGCGACGCCCATCGCCCGCGCCGTGTCGGGTGTCAATTGCATGAGCCCGAGCGCGCCGCCCGAGGACTTGGCGTCGGGATTGAACTGACTTTCGAGATACATCTGCGCCACGATCAGACGCCAGTCGAAATCGTAGGTGTCGGCGTAATGGCGCACCAGTTTGTCGTAGGGCGAGAGTCGGGCCAGACCGCTGATATAAGAGAAGCGCGGTTCGTCGAAATAGCGCTGGGCCAGGACCTGATAGGTCTCGGAGCCGAATTCGCTGCGCACGAAGCCGTCGATGGCGCGCAGCAGGCCGCTATTCTGGGCACGCAGCGTCCACGCGTAGTTATAGGAGATCGGCAGCGACATGCCGGCCTCAAGCAAGGGGTGCACGGCGCGCAGATCGGCGATCAGATGAGCATCGACAATGGCCGCATCCACCGACCAGTTTTCCAGTTGTTCGGCGAGATAGGCCGGCGGCGTGCCGGGATTGATCACCACCGCCTGGACAGCGATACCGCTGGCGACCAATTCCGACAGCGCACGATGCTCGACGCTGTTGCCGAACACGGCGACCCGCTTGCCGGCCAGCGCCCGCAGGTCATGGAGCTGGCCACCGGTACGCCCGACCAGCACCGAGGCAGAATGGAAATAACTACGCGATTGACTGAGTTCGGCATCGGCGAGGACGTCAACCGCCCGCACGCGGGTGGTGATCACGTCACCAACGCCGTTGCGCAGCCATTCCAGCATCTGCTGATCGGTATCGGCCACCATGTACTCCACCCGCAGCCTGTGCGCGCGGGCAAACAGCTCGACCATTTCGTATTCGAAGCCGGCCGGTCGACCGTTGCGTACGAAA
The DNA here is from genome assembly GCA_031362345.1 of Pseudomonadota bacterium. Lineage (GTDB taxonomy): Bacteria > Pseudomonadota > Gammaproteobacteria > JADJYF01. The sequence continues at coordinate 519 of JANLSI010000202.1, read as the reverse complement.
TAGTTCTGCGCGTCGATGCGGGTGATGGCACGCAGTAGGCCCCGATTCTTGATTGCCGCCAGATCGCCATAGTCAGTCTGCGGCGACAACACCGCAGCGTGGAAGCGCTGTATATAAGAGTTGAGGGCGTCGCGCAGCGCGCCGCGCTGGTGCGGGAAATACCACACTACCTGATTCTGATCCGACAGCTCAAACAAGGATTTCAAGCCGGGGTAGTCGGCCACCGGCTTTTCATTGCTGCGCGCCGGCGCAATAGCGACATCAAAACGGCCATCGGCGACACCCGCCAGCAGAGTTTCGCGCGGTGTACCGTTCGGCATCAGCACCGGCACGATGCCGGGCAGTTCACGGCGCAGTTGTTCGAAATAGGGCCACAAGGGCGAAGCGATACTGATGGCAACGCGTAGCCCCTGCAAAGCGCGTGGGTCGCTGGCCATGAGTTCTTCGCGGCCGAAGGCGTAGTACCGGAACGAGCCCATCGACAGGCTGGGCAACAGGCTGGCGTCACTACTTTGCTCG
>JANLSI010000186.1:0-7789 GCA_031362345.1 Pseudomonadota bacterium | reverse complement strand
GGAGCACAGCTACCGGAATGTACGTTGTGGTACATGCGGATAGTGCGCTCCGGCAGTGACCCGCGCGCAACGACTTGTTCACGGCCTCTGAGCGCATGGTCAACTGCTGTCACGACGGGAGCTTCGGCTCCCGTTTTTTTTGGCACTCGATCTCCAACAGAGATGGGGTCAGAGTAGAATGGCACTTACTTAAGGGCATCTCTATAAATTGCTATTTGGGTCGCGCCCGTGGCCTCGGCGATGAGGGAAGTTCTGATTTCGCGACTGTTCGCCTGAATCGTTAGTCTGCTGAGCGAAAAATAGCGCTTTCTTGAAGTGGGCTCTCCGTTTTATGCCGCCATCGACAGATCGCTCCTAGGTCCTGGACACAGCAACCTCTGCGCATCACGTTTGAGCAGTTGCCCCAAGCGCTTCATGTTGTACACCAGATTCATCATCCCGATCTTGAACTGCGCGCGTGCCAGGCCAATCGTGCGCACCAGATGCCCTCCCATCTGCGCTTGCGCACCGAAGACATGCTCGACCCGAACCCGCACCGTGGATTTAAGCCGGTTGGCCGCCTTCTGCGTGTCCGTTAAGGGGCGGCCTCGTCACCGCGTAGTCGCGCACCAACTTGTGGGCTTCATCCGCGTTAACGTGATTCTTGTAGCCGTAGTGGGTCTCATGATTCTTCTTCGTCCAGCGCGCCTCAACATCCTTTTGCCGCCGCTTCTTCGCCGGCCAGTCCGCCGGCGGGGTGCCAGCCTTAATCTGAGTGTTCTCTTCACGACTGTTGCGCTGCCGAGGTGCTTCGACAAACGTCGCGTCGACCATCTGACCCGCACGCGCCATATAGCCATGCGCCGCCAGTTGTGCATGAAACCGCTGAAACAAATCGTCGACTAACTGCAATCCTTTCAGACGCTCTCGAAACAGCCACACCGTCTTCGTATCCGGCACCCGGTCTTCCAACTGAAGCCCCAAAAAGCGCATGAACGACAGCCGCTCGCGCACTTGGTATTCAATCCCCTCGTCAGCCAGGTTATACAGCTGCTGCAGCACCAGCATCTTGAACATCAGCACTACATCGATCGGCTTCGCTCCCGCCTTGCTCTTCCTTGCCTTCTCATGCACCCGTGCTAAATCACACCGAAAGGCTTCCCAATCAATCTGCGCGTCTAGCCTCACCAGCGGATCACGCATCGCCGTTAATTTGACCGTGCGCGATTCAACATCAAAGAAACTTGGGGAACTTGTTGTACGCATCGGCTTACATTAGATAGAAGAAACGGTTGGCATTGTCTCAATACTCTACCCTTGAATCGATCGCTTTGCGTGTGGTTGAGAGGGAATTGTTAGAGATGCCCGTAAGTAAGTGCCATTCGACTCTGATCCCTTTAAGTCGCGCTTTAAGTCAAGGCCGCGATGAGGGTGTCGCAGGACGCCACGTAGGCATAGTAAATCTCGAGATTGAGCAGCGCGGCATTGTGTTCGTCGTCGCTCATGGCGGCTGTCGCGTCGCTGGCAACGATGGTTTTATAGCCATACTGAAACGCATCGCGAGCCGTGCAGTCGCAACAACCATTCGTCACTAGGCCCGAGACGATTAGCGTATCGATGCTACGCGCGCGGAGTAGTTCGTCCAGCCCGGTCGCGGCGCGCGGATGCAGCGGGCTGGACTGGTATTTGACGACGCTAACATCGGTGGCGGCGCGCGCTAGGGCCGGATGCAGGTCATAGGACGCGCTGCCGGGCAACAGCTCCTGGCCAGCGCGTGGTGCCGCTGCAGGCGCTGGGTATTCGCCCGAGACGTCGCGGGTGGGCACCGCTCCCATCGAATGCTGGGTGAAGACGACCAGGCCACCGGCACGGCGCACCGCGTCGTGGAGTCGATTGGCTTGAGCCAATATGTCGCGCGCATGAACGTTGCCCATGGGTTGCTCCGCATCGATGAAGAAGCGTTGGAAATCGATGGCGATGACGGCGGTGGTGGCCGCTACCAGCGTCAGCGGCGGACGCATTAACGCGCCACGTTGAATCGCGTAATCGGGTATCGAGACTTTGTGCATGACATGGGTTCCTCGCGCGCCGCGCGCATTTTGAGTGTTTGTGTCGCGATCAGTCCATGCTCTGCGGCGCGGCTTTAAAGCGCAGTGGCAGGGCCACCATGTGGCGGGTATTGCCGGTTTCGTAACGAGGTTGGAAGCCTGCTTCCACCGCGAACTCCGGAATACGAACCAGGAACTGCTCATAGCCTATCTGCAGCACCAGGCGCGCGAGCGAAGCCTCGATGCAGCTGTGCTTGCCGGCACCGAAAGCCAGATGGCGGTTGACAGTGCGTGTGATGTCGAGATCGTTGGGTCGTTCGCACACGGTAGGGTCGCGACTCGCGGCACCGAAGGACAGCAACACGCGGTCGCCGGGCGCCATGCGCGTGCCGCTCATCTCGACCTCGGCCTTTACCCGTCGCGCCATGTTCGGCGCGCCCATGAACATGCGCAGAAACTCATCGATAGCGCGTGGAATGCAGGATGGATCTTCTACCAGCAGGCGTCGGTCCTCGGTGTGTGTGGCGAGATGATGCAAGCCGCCCGAGAACGCAAAACCCGTAGTGCCTATGCCGCCGATGGTCAACTGACACAGCGTGCCTACCTTGGCCATCCAGCCGTAACCGTCGTGTTCGAAGGCCAGCAGGGCATCGATGATGTCACCACGCGGCGCTTCGGCGCTGCGCTGACGCAGGTACTGCTCAATCTTGGCGATGCCGAGGGCAAAATTGATGGCCCGTTGTTCCATTGGCCCGGACAAACTGAAGACCTCCAGCAGATAAGGCATGTCGGCGGGATCCATGCCCGCTACTGCTACCGAGAACACCACTTGCGGCAGTGGGTTGGCAAAGCGACTGACGACATCAACCGCACCTTGGGTGATGAAGCTATCGATCAGTCGCTCGGCATGTTCGCGTATGGTCTGCTCAAGGCTCGCGACGGCTTTGGGCCGAAAGAAAGGGCTGAGCATCGCGCGCAGTTTGTCGTGTAGCGGTGGGTCGCATTCACCCGGTGCAAAGTAGGGCAGGCCGGCGGGGCGATTGACCATGAAGCCATCGGCGGCGGAATACGTCGCCCACTCCCGTGCGCAACGGATGACATCTTCATAGCGATTGACTACCCAGGAGCCTTCGCCGACTTCACTGCGTGCAACCGGGCAGCCCGCATGCATGGCCGCGACCAATTCGTCCCAGCGCTCGTTGAGTTCCGCATCGCTGAGATCATAATCGCGGCGAAAGTCGCGCTGGAACGCGCCGTCGATGCTCATGCGCCGAGCGCTGCGCGTCGCAATTGCGTGGCGCTGATATCTACCGCCAGGCTTTCATCGTCGACGCCACCGCTCAGCACCACGCCGTACACATCGTGAGCCCGCTCCAAGGTCTCCCAACGTTCGAGTACGTCGTGTAATACGCGCGCCGGGTCCCGTTCCAGCGGCGAACCGTAGCCGCCACCGCCGCAATCGACACCGCGCACAAACTCACCGGGTTGCAAGCGGCACTCGATCACACCCGGCAGTTTGTCTTCGCTACCATCAAGGTGTACGTGATAAGTCTGAGCCGCCGGACCGGCATGACCACCGCGTACGCCCTGGGGCGGATTGACCTGCCCATCGCAGGACACCACCAAGGTCAGCGGGTCGTGGCGCGGACCATAGATTACTTCGCCACCGGGCGCACCGCGGAAACGGCCGGCGCCGCCGCCGCCCGCTACCACGCGTAATGATTTGAAGGTGATCGGGTATTTCGATTCGTCGACTTCGACGCTACCGCGATACATGAGCCCACCCGCCACCGGCAGGCCGTAGTTCAGCCAGCCGTCGGTGCTCGGCGTACCGGGCCCACCATTCACTATCAGCCATTCCTGATTGATGAAGGGGCTGCCGCCCACGCGCCAGTCATTGCCAGAGATTACCCCCGCGCCGGCGCCCATGCCGATAGCACCTTCGGCCAGGCCATGACCGTCACCAATCGCGGCGAACGCCGCCTGCGTGGTGTTGACGATGCGATCGCCGATGTTGGTGGTGGCCATGGAACAGGAATGGGGGAAGGTCGGAATGCCGGTGATGCAGCCTTCACGCAGCTTGACCGTCACGCGTGCGAAGCTGCCACCGTTGTGCGGCACGTCCTGATCAATGCAGTTGAAGACGCCGGTCATGGCATTGCTGGTGGCGCAGGCCACTGACTGATTGAGACCGAAGGCCTTATTGTTTTCGTTGTGGGTGAGATCGACTTCGATGCGACCGTTGCTGGCATCGACGTTGATGTCGACGCGGATTGCGAGACCGTCGGGCAGTACCGGCGGCTGGGGATCATAGTGGCCGATATTGCTCAGTCGCCCACTCGGCAGTTTCTTGATCGCTTCGATCATGCGGCGTTCGGAATAGGCAAACCAATCGCCGACGAATTGACGGATGGTCACCATGCCGTAGCGGCGTACGAGTTCGGTCAGGCGGCGTTCGCCGATACGTGCCGCACCGACGGTGGCGAGGTAATCGCCATACCATTGCTCTGGCACGCGAATGCGGCGCCGGCACATGCGAATGATGTCTTCGACGTCTCGGTAATCTTTCTGCACCCGCACACAGGGGAATATCAGTGCGCCTTCTTCATAGATGTCGCGCGCATAGGCGTGATAGGTGCTGGGAATGGAATTACCGCAATCGGCCTGATGGGCTTTGGCGCAGGTCGTGAAGAGATGTTCGCCATCGACGATCACCGGACACATGATCATGTGGTCGGCGGCGTGGGTGTTGCCGAGATAGGGATCGTTGTGCAGGAAGGCGTCGCCCGACGTCAGATCCTTGTGCAAGTCGCACATCGATTGCGACTGCAGTGCGCTACCGAAGATATGCACTGGCAGGCCTTCGCCGGGGCACAGCAATTGGTTGTCAGCCGTGACGATAGCGCAGGAGAAATCGCGCACCACCGCCAACACCGCCGAGCGCGCGGTGCGCAGCAGGGTATTGGACATCTCGCGCACGATGGCATTGAGGCGGTTGGCGAGCACCGCCATCAAGACCGGGTCCATGGTGTAGGCGGTGGCTTTGTCGTGCATGGTGTCAGGCTGGGGCTTAATCACAGGCTGGTCTCCTTCGGTGGGGTGAGGATGTAGCGACCACCGGCGCTGACGCGTGCGCTAGCGCCCGGATTGATGACCAAGGTCGAGGTCGGCTCTTCGATGATGGCGGGGCCTTCGATGACGGCACCGACCGGCAAACGGTTGCCGAGATAAATGGGCGTCTCGACCGCGCCACCGTGACCGAAGTAGGCCGGGCGACGACGATCGGGTTCGGCCTGGCCGGTGCCCGCCGCGCGCGTCGGCTCCAGGGACGGCGCATTGACGCTCGCGATCAAGCGCCCGCGCCAGTTGAGACATTCCACCGCTTGGCCGATGTCGGTGATAGCGAACACCCGTTCGTGCACGCGATGAAATTCTTCCACCAGTTCGACGACGTGGGCCGCATCATCGAAACGATTGCGCGCTATTTCAATTTCGAGTTCCCAGACCTGGAAGCGATAGCGGGCTTCGACGAAGTAACGTTTGCGCATCGTGGTGATGCCGCGTGCGCGCAGGCGGCCAGCGAAAATTTCCAGTCGCCCATCGATGTCGGCCAGCGCTGCGTTGACGCCAGCGAAGTCGAATTGTGCGCTTGAGGTCAGTCGCGCCGCGCCGGCCTCGGTGATGATGTCCGAGAACTGCATGCCCGACGCGCTCAACGCGCCGGCAGTACGCGGTACCAGCACTGTTTGGCAACCGAGTTCGGCGGCGATCGGCATGGCGCCCAGACCACCGGCGCCACCACCGGCGACCAGGATCGAATCAGCGGGGTTGATGCCTTCGTTGATGGTCAGTTCTTTGATGGCCTGGATCATGTTCTCGTTGGCGACCGTCAGGATCGCGAACGCCGCGCGCGCCAGGGTTTCGCCGAGGCTGACGGCCACGGCTTCAACGGCACGGCGCGCAGCGGCGTCATCGAGTTGCATGCGCCCACCGAGGAAATGCGCCGGATCGATATAGCCGAGCACCACGGCGGCATCGGTGACGGTGGCTAGTGTACCGCCGCGTCCGTAGCAGGCCGGGCCGGGTTCGGAACCGGCCGAATGGGGACCGACGCGCAGCAGACCACCGGCATCGACCCACGCGATGGAACCGCCGCCGGCGCCGATCGAATGTACCGCGACTGAAGCCATGCCGAGATTGTCGCCGGTCCATTGCGGGCCGAGCCAGGTGTCGCGCGAGAACTCCACCGCGCCGTCACGCACCAGGCTGACGTCGAAGGTGGTACCGCCGGCATCACACACGATGATGTCGCGGGTGAGGTTCTCGGCGGCGGCATAGGCGAGGCCGGCGATGGGTGCCATGGCCGGGCCCGACTTCACCAGATAGATGGGTTTCTGCACCACGTCGCCGAGATGCATCACACCGCCGAAAGACGTGCTGACCAGAATGTCATTGTGATAACCGGCCGCGCGTAGATCGGTTTCGAGTGTCAACAGGTAGTGCTGCATGAGCGGTTTCAGCGACGCATCGATGGCGGTCGATGACGCGCGACGATACTCACGCAGGATCGGATTCAATTGATGGGAGAGCGTATAGGGAACCCCCGGCAGCACTTCTTCGATCAACTGCCCGACGCGCAGTTCATGTACCGGGTTGGCGATGGACCACAGCAGACACACTGCGATGGCTTCGATACTGCGGGTGCGTAAGGTCACGAGCACCGTGCGTACTGCGGCTTCGTCGAGGGCGGTCTCGATGCCGCCCTCGGCATTCACCCGTTCCGGGATCTCGAAGGTCAGACGACGGGGAATATAGGGCGCGGGATATTCCATCTGCAGGTTATGCGGCTCGGACTTGCCGCCTTCCTTCAACAGCAGAATGTCGGGGAAGCCGCCAGTGGTGAGGAAGGCCGTGCGCGCGGTCTTGCGTTCGACGATGGCATTGGTGCCGCGGGTCGTGCCGTAGAGAAACATCGCGGTGTCGGCGAGCAGCGCCGGCACTTTCAAGCCCAATTCTTCCGCCGCGACTTCGAGCGCCGCAGCGATGCCGGCAAAGGCGCGTTTGCGATCGGTCAGGGCTTTGCCGATGGTGAAATGCCCGGCGGTGTCGGTCACGACCACGTCGGTGAACGTGCCTCCCGTGTCGACGGAGATGCGATATGGCATGGGTCTCGGCCCTACGTGCTGGTGATTTGCAGTGAAACGAAATAATCGTCGGACACGCTTCGTGCGCTCTGGGATCGTTAACCGGCCGCCAGCGCCTGCGCAGGCGGCACATAGGCATGACCCAAAGCCTCGGCTACGGCCGCGCAATTGACCTGACCGGCGTGGATATTGAGGCCGTTAGCCAGCCCTGCGTCCTCGGCCAGCGCGCGTTTAACGCCCTTGTCGGCGAGTGCGACCACATAGGGCAGGGTGGCGTTGTTGAGCGCAAACGTCGAGGTGCGCGGCACCGCACCGGGCATATTGGCGACACAGTAGTGCACGACGCCGCATTCGACGAAAGTTGGGTTCTGATGAGTCGTCGGGCGGGTTGTCTCGAAGCAGCCACCCTGATCGATGGCGACGTCGACCACCACCGCACCACGCTTCATTTTTTCAAGCATCGCGCGGGTCACCAGCTTGGGCGCAGCGGCGCCCGGGATCAGCACCGCGCCGATGATGAGGTCGGCTTCGCGTGCCCATTGGTCGATGCGATCAACGGTTGAATAGACACACTTGATGCGCCCGGCATATTTGTCCGACAGGTGGCGTAGACGGTCG
>JANLSI010000175.1:0-6263 GCA_031362345.1 Pseudomonadota bacterium | reverse complement strand
CATTGCTCACCATTTGCCCGTGGTGGGACGGCCCGGCCGGTCGCGACACGCTGGCCGCGCAGCTGGCGGCCGATGCCAAGCGCCGGCCGGCACGCTGGATCTGGGTATATCACTGGCCACCGCTGGGCTCACCAACTTGCTGGACCGGACGCCGCCACTACGGCGACACCGAGCTCGGCGCGTGGATAGCGGAATTCCGCCCCGAGCTGGTGCTATGCGGCCATGTCCACCAGCCGCCGTTTAAAGCCGACGGCGCATGGGCGGATAAGATCGGCAACACCTGGGTCTTCAACCCCGGCCAGCAGATCGGTCCGGTGCCGGCCCACATCGAAATTGATTGCAGCGCCGGAACGGCCGCGTGGCTGTCCATGCTCGGCGTGGAAGAACTGCGACTGGCCGATGAGCAGGCGCCGCCACGCAGCGTCTTCTAGCGACGCGTGCCGCCCTTGCCCCACACTGTTCAGTAGTCTGGATCGGGATCCCGTGCCGAACCGACCCGCGCCAGCGGGCGCTGATGCTGCGCGAGTTCGCGCAGGACATCGGGGATCATCGCGAGGCCCGGCGCGTCACCATACTGATGCTTGAGGTCGACCAGATAAGTCGTGATGAAGTTGAGGCGTTCCGCCAGCCCGATTGCCAGCAGTGTGGTGATGGCCGGGTCGCTGGCCAGCAGTGCGCGGCCATCGGCCGCATGGCGCATGACAGTCGGCGCGGCAGCTTCGACTGTGGCGCCGTAGGCAGTATTCAATAACACCGAGATTTCACCGACCACCGCGCCCGGCTGGCTGATGACATTGACCACCATGCCGCCCTTGTGAACATGCAGCGCGCCCGACACCAGTACCCAAATGGCCCCGCACGAGGCCCCTTCGTGTAGCACGATATCGCCGGGCGCGAACGCCAGTTCCGGGAGGTGGGCTGAGAGTGACAGCATGTCGTCCATGGCCCAATCCTACACTAGCAGCCTGTCGGACTTAGGCTGAATCTGCTGCGACGATTCCCTAAGCCCGACAGGCTGCTAGGCAGACCGCGACTAGCGCTCGTGCGATGATCGCCCCGCGCCGACACGCCACTCGCGATCTGCCGCCGCTGCTTACACCCCATCTGCGCGCGAGGCGCCGAATCCCCATGCTCTTTTCCGAACTGAATCTGCCCGCCGCCCTGGCGCGCGGCCTGGCCGACGTTGATTACGTTGAAATGACCGCCGTGCAGGCCGCCAGTGTGCCCACCATCATGGCGGGCGGCGACGTCATCGCCCAGGCCCCTACCGGCAGTGGTAAGACCGCCGCCTTCGCACTCGGTCTGCTGGCAGCGCTGGAAACAGGTACGGCCACCGTGCAGGGTCTGGTGTTATGCCCGACCCGTGAACTGGCGGATCAGGTCAGTCGCGAAATCCGTCGCTTGGCGCGCGCTATTCCCAATATCAAGGTGCTGACCTTGTGTGGGGGCGTGGCCTTGCGCCCGCAATTGGCGTCCTTGGCCCATCTGCCGCAGGTCGTGGTGGGCACGCCGGGGCGCATCCAAGAACTCATCGAGAAACAAGTGCTGCCCCTGCAGGCGGTCAAGGTGCTGGTGCTGGACGAAGCCGATCGCATGCTCGACATGGGCTTCGCCGACACTATTGAAATAGTCGTCAAGGCCATACCGGAAGAACGCCAGACCTTGCTGTTCTCGGCGACCATCCCGGCGGAAATTCGCGCCATCAGCCGCCGACTGCAACGCAGCCCCCTGGATGTCTGCATCGAAGGTGAGGACACCCGCCCGCATATCGAGCAATGGTTCTTCAAAGTCGAAGCCGATCAGAAGCTCGCCGCGTTGCGCGCCTTGCTGTTGGAGTACAAACCCGAATCGGCGGTGGTGTTCTGCAATACCCGTCATGCAGTGCGCACTGTCGCCGCCGAACTCAGCACCGGGGGGTTTGCGGTCCTGGCCTTGCATGGCGAACTCGATCAGCGTGAGCGCGAAGAGATGCTGGTGCGTTTCGCCAATCGCAGTTGCACCGTGCTGGTGGCATCCGATGTCGCCGCGCGCGGACTCGACATCGCCGAGCTTGCCCTGGTAGTAAATTACGAGCTGGCGAGCGATGCCGATACCCATCTGCATCGCGTCGGCCGCACCGGCCGTGCCGGGCGCAGCGGGCTGGCCTTGAGTCTGTGTTCGACGCGTGAAGCCGGTCGCCTACGCGCGATCGCCGATGGCATCGATCACGCCTTGCAATGGGGCCGTCTGCCGGCGGCGGCGGGTCAACCGACGGCCGCGCCCTTCGTGACCCTGGTGGTGGACGCCGGCCGCCAGGACAAACTGCGAGCGGGCGATCTGCTCGGCGCCCTGACCGGCAGCGCCGGTCTGTCGGCCGAGTCCGTCGGCAAGATAGATGTCTTCGCCACCCGTACCTACGTCGCGATTGCACGCGCAGCACTGGCGCAAGCACGCAGCGGATTGCGCGCAGGCAAGATCAAAGGCCGCAACTTCCGCGTGCGGGAGTTGGAAATTTAGCGATGGATTTCGCCGACACCGGGCTCAGTCTCGATGGACAACAGGCCGCCACCGCGCGCGGCTATGTCACACCCACGGCCGTGCAGTTAGCGGCCATCCCCGCCATTCTCGCCGGCCGTGACGTATGGGCCTGTGCCCAGACCGGTTCCGGCAAGACCGCCGCCTTTGCCTTGCCACTCATCCAACGCTGCGCAGCCGCGGCGAGCGGCCTCTCCCTACAGGCGTTGATCCTGGTGCCCACCCGCGAACTCGCCGCCCAGGTCGGCGCAGCCTGCGAGGCCTACGCGCAATTCGCGCCGCACCAAGTGAAGGTGATAACCGCGTTTGGTAACGTCTCCATCAATCCGCAGATGATGGCCCTGCGCGGCGGTGCCGACATCCTCATTGCCACACCCGGCCGTCTGCTCGATCTGCTCGAGCACAAGGCGCTGCGGCTACACACGCTTGCCACCCTGGTGCTAGACGAAGCCGATCGATTATTCGATCTCGGCTTCGCCGACGAACTCACGCAGGTACTCGCGGCACTACCGGCCGTGCGCCAGAACCTGCTGTTCTCGGCCACGTTCCCCGCCGCCGTACACGTGCTTGCCGAACGACTGCTGTATGAGCCGCTGCGCATCGACGTGCCGGCGGGCGACACCACCACGCCACGCATCGAACAACGCGCCATCCTGGTCGATAGACCCCGTCGCACGCATTTATTGCGTCATTTGATCGAGCACCATGGCTGGCCGCGCACGCTAGTCTTCACCGCCACGCGCTACACCACCGAGCATGTCGCAGAGAAACTGCGGCGCGCCGGACTGACGGCCGCGGCCCTGCATGGCGAACTCAGTCAAGCCGCACGCAGCCAGGCCCTGACGAATTTCAAGGCTGGCCGCCTGCAGGTTTTACTGGCGACCGATCTCGCCGCGCGCGGTATCGACATCGTCGAGTTGCCGACGGTAGTGAACTACGATTTGCCCCGCTCAAGCGAGGACTACCTGCATCGTATCGGTCGCACCGGGCGTGCCGGTGCGGCCGGCGTGGCGGTGAGCTTCGTCACGGCGGACAGTGCCGCGCATTTCTGTCTCATCGAGAAACGTCATGCACTGATGCTGCCACGCGAGGTCATCGCGGGTTTCGAGCCTGATGAGACCGCCGCGCCCGCTGCACCAGGCAACGGTGGCATCAAGGGCAAACGCAAGAGCAAAAAGGACAGGCTGCGCGAAGCAGCCGCACGCGGCGACACGGTAGAAGATGCGCCGCTGAAGTCTTTCGTGTGGCCGAGCTTGCCGGGCAAGTCTTGAGCCGGTCAAACCCGGACGCTGGGCGCGGTACGCGCGCCGCGCACCGTTCGACCATGCCACGGGTCTTGCGGCGCGCGCGGCGCACTCTTATCTTTCGTCCTCAAACCACACAACCCGCCCAGCCGCGGCAAGGATCACGACGATGGAAGTAGGTCTGCAATTCATTTTTCAGAACACCCACCCCGGCCTGTCCGATGCCGACATGATGCGCAAGGAAACCGATGTCGCGCTGCTCGCCGAAGAAGTGGGCATGGATTTCCTGCTGCTGCCCGAGCATCACTTCGACCCGGCCTATTCCATGATGCCGGACAATATGCAGTGGCTGGCCTACCTCGCCGGTCGCACGCAACGGATCAAGATCGGCACCGGCGCTATTATCTTGCCCTGGCACGAGAACCCGACCCGTGTCGCCGAGCGCATCACGCTGTTGCAGATCCTGCTCGGTGATCGATTTCTGCTGGGTTTCGGCCGGGGTCTGGCCAAAGAGGAGTACCGCGCCTTCGGCATCGAAATGGGCACCTCGCGCGAGCGTTTCGATCAGGCCGCCGAGATCATTCTCGACATTCTCGACACCGGCATCGCCGAATACGACACGCCGTTTTTTAAACAATCGCGCACCCACGTCACGCCCAAGCCCGAACACGGCTATCGTGATCGCGAATTCCTGTCCGTAGCGATGACGCCGGACTCAGGCATTGCCGCCGCCAATCTTGGCGCGACCATGATGTCCTTCGTGCAACTGCCCTGGGCCCAGCATCACGCTGCGGTCGAAGCCTGGCGCGCGCGTTTCCGCGAAGTGCATCCGCACAAAGCGCTGGGCGCGCCGACCTTTTCCGATTTCACCTTCTGCCACGACGACCCCAAGGTCGCCGAGCAAGTCGCACGCCAATATCTGTCGAAATACTACGCAAGCGTGATTCGTCACTACGATTTCGACGGCGCGCATTGGAGCGAGACCAAGGGTTACAGCGCCTATCAGGCCGGCGCTGCTGCCCTCAAGGAAGTTGGCCTCGATGCGGCCTGCGAAGCCTTCGTGCAAAGCCAGGCCTGGGGCTCACCGGATCAGATTGTCGAGAAGTGGGCGAAGCGCGTCGAACTGAGCGGCGAGCTGCGCCCGGCGATGGCGGTGTCCTATGCCGGTCTGCCCTTCGACATGGTGCAGAGCAGCCTCAGGCTGATAGGCGAGAAAGTTGCGCCCAGACTGCGCAAGCTGGGCGGGCAGCGTAAGGCGGCGTAGGCGGGAGACGGGAACGTCGCACTTCCCCCTCACCCCTGCCCTCTCCCCCTCGCGCGGTAGGGATGGGGTGAGGGTCCCGCGCTTCAACTGAACGGGTTGTTCAACCGCGCCAGACTCGGCAAATAGCCGTTCTCCATGCTGTGATCCTTGGCGTCATCAGGGCCGAGCTTGCCGATATCGGCGATGCGGCCTTCGACACCGTCGAGAAAGCGGAACCAGTGGCCGCGGTCGGCCGAGACTTTGCCCTGGGCGTCGAAATACAGAAATGTGCCGACGTGGCTGTAGCCCATTACCCGCAGCGGCACCCGTGTGACGATGTCGTTGTTGTTGACGAAGCGAAAACACTGCGACTTGAAATCCATATTGAAGCGCAGCTCGAACTCGCGGTCGCCGACGCGCGGCTGACCGAAAGTGTAAAGACCGTGGACGGCCTTATCGCTTTCGAGACGCAAGGTCGCGACGGCAAGCGTAGCGAGTGCAGCGCCCAGACTATGGCCGGTAAACCACAGTGATTGCCCCTTGTTCTGCATTGCCGTGATCGCACCGCGAATCTCACGCCAAGCGCTATCCAGCGCACGGTGGAAGCCGCGATGCACGCGCCCGGCCGGGCCGTTGGTGAAAGCAGCCTGGGCATCGGTCACCCAATCGCGCAGATTGCTGGGCTCGGTGCCGCGAAAGGCCACGATCACGATGTCATTATTGCCAGCCACGAAGGCCTGGGTATCGCCGACGTTGATGAGCTGGCAGTTCGGCAAGCCCCACAGTTTCAGCTTGGCGCGCACTGCTGCATCTTTCTGATAACTCAAGGCAGCGGCCTTGCCCAGCGTATAGGCATTGCCGGGATGGAAATTCGCTGTCCGTGGTTCGAATTCAATCTTATCGATCTTCATGTGCACACTCCGTAGTAGCAGATGGCACGATCAGCCCGAGCGTGCCGGTGGCGGAGATTGTTTCATGATTACGCCGGGCCTGGCGGTGAAAAAGTGCACTGCGGACGCAGCACTGAGAGCGCGGAAGCACGGTCGAGCGGCGTCGACTGTAGTGACGATCCCGCCTAAAAACGAGGGCCCCGATGGGGCCCTGGTGCGCTTCGTCCATCCCTGAACGAAGCCAAGCTTAGGAAGCCGTCGACTTCAGCAAGCCTTGCGGCGCTTGACGCCAGCCAACCCCGCCAGCGCCGAACCAAACAGCCACACCGACGCTGGCACCGGCACCGGTGACGCCGTCAGCTCGATCATGCG
>JANLSI010000128.1:0-2058 GCA_031362345.1 Pseudomonadota bacterium | reverse complement strand
TGCCGTGCAGAAGGCGCTGGCCCAAGGTGGGCTCAAAAATCGTGGCAGTGCGGCGCTCAATCTGGGCATCGCGCTCTATAACCAGAACAAGCTCGATGAGGCGCGCGCCGCCTTTGAGCAGGCTGCGCAAGCGGGCGAGCAACGCCAGTACGCGCGCTCCTACCTGCAGGCCATCGCGACACGGCAGGGCAAATCGTGAATGTGCGCAGGCGCGGCGTGCTGGTGTGGCTGTTGTTGGTGGCGATACCCGTCCACGCTGCGGTGTCGCTGGATGAAATCGCGCAGAAGGCCAGCAGCCTGCGTGCCGCCGAGGCCAAACTGAACGCCCAGCGCGAGGCGACCTTTCAGAAGGAATTTGATCGCCAGCAGCAGCTGTTCAACCAAATGCAGAGTCAGCGTGCCGCGCTCGACGCCGCCAGCGCCGCTCTGTCGGCGCGTTTCGATGCCAACGAAAAACGCGTGGTCGAATTGCACAAGCTCCTGATCGAGCATCAGGGCAATCTCGGTGAACTATTCGGCGTGACGCGTCAGGTCGCGGGCGACGCGGCGGGCGAATTGCGCCAGTCGCTGATTGCGAGTGAATTCCTGAGCGAAGACCAGGCCGAGGACCGCAACGCTTTTCTGCTGCGCCTGGCAAGCGCCAAGGCCTTACCGTCTATCGTCGAACTCGAACGTTTGTGGCTGGAATTACAGCGCGAAATGACCGCTGGCGGGCGCGTCGCGCGCTACACCGCGCCGCTGCGCACGGCCGATGGCGAGCCGGCCGAGGCCACCGAAGTGGTGCGTATCGGGCCCTTCACCGCCAGTGCCGGTGACAAGTATCTCGCCTGGCTACCGAACGAGAAGGTCTTTGTGCCCTTCAAGCGCCAGCCGGCCGCTGCGCTACGCGAGGTCGCTGGCGCGCTGGCCAAGACCGGTGTCGGTGATAGTTATGTGGAAGGCCTGGTCGATCCGGCACGGGGTGCCCTGCTCGGGTTGGTCGTCGAGCGGCCCAACTGGTTGGAACGCATCAAGGTTGGCGGCACTATCGGCTATGTCACCATCGCGCTCGGCGCACTCGGTGTGGCGGCCTGGCTGGCGCAGGTCATTTATCTGATCGGCGTGCGCGCCGCCGTGGCCTGGCAGCTGCGTAATCTCGCCAAGCTCAGTCCGCGCAATCCGCTCGGTCGTTTGCTCGCCGCCCTCGAACAGGACAAGCGCGCACCGGCGCGCGCCGACCTGGCGGAATTGCACATCTCGGCGGCGGTACTGCGTGAGGTACCTAAGCTCGAACGCTTTCAGGGTTTTCTGCGCTTGGCGGTCGCGGCCGGCCCACTGCTGGGCCTGATCGGTACGGTGATCGGCATGATCATCACCTTTCAGACCATCACTGCCTCGGGTGCGAGCGATCCGAAACTGGTCGCCCACGGCATCGGCCAGGCCATGATTGCGACCGTCCTCGGCTTGGGCATTGCCATCCCCCTGCTGTTTGCCAATTCACTGCTGGCGGCGCTGTCGCGGGCCATTATTCAGATCCTCGATGAGCATGGCGAAGGATTGCTGGCGGATACCTTGAGTCGCGGGCGCAAGGGCTGAGACGGCTCGCGACGGTTGCTTAAGTCCGATTACTGCTAGCGCGTGGTCGCGAGCTTCTTGAACGTGTGCTCGATGTTGTTGATCTCACCATCCGGGTTGAGCGTGAAGCGTAACGCGGTCTTCTCGTCGCCTTTTTTCTCCAGCGTGACTTTGTCGTAATACACGACCTTCAACACCGGATTGACGCGGTCGACACGCACGGTGGCGTGGACCGGCTTGTCGGTCTCCGTCGCGTAGTAAAACACGTTGACCACATATTCACCGGGCACGATGCCGCGGATGGTCACCACTTCCTGGTTGAGCGGATTGAGCAGCTTCTTGCCATCAATTTCCAGGGTATCGTTCAACATGCCGCGGTCGTCGCGATCCAGATGCACCAGGCCCGCTTCGCGGTTGCGGAACCAGATGATGCTGCCTTTGGGATCTTCGACCCACAGATCAATGTCGTCCGGGCAGTTGTCCGGCCAGTTGAGTGTGATGATG
>JANLSI010000126.1:0-6093 GCA_031362345.1 Pseudomonadota bacterium | reverse complement strand
CGACAAAATCGCCGGGAGCGATTTTGAACAGCCACAGGCTGGCCCGCAGGGCGAAAGGCAGGATGCCCGGAGTAACACCCCGTCCGTCGTGCCATCCCGGTACCGCGTCTTCAAGTGGTAACGGACGTTGCCCTGTGCGGTGAGGGACAGTCGCTCAGTGGAGTAAAGTGAACAATGGGATGGACTCCTCCTCACCCTCTCTCCCTTAAGAAACACCTATCAAGTGAAAGATCTTGAATGAGGTTTTCATGCAGGTTGTTCGGCCGCGACGAGCTGCATGCCGAACTTCTGTGCGCGCTGGGATAGCTGGCGCAAGACGCGTTCGCGATAGCGCTCCTCGTAGTAGTCCTCTAACTTCCCAAGCCACCACACTTTGCTATGATGCCGGACACACCCAATGGACTGGGCCAGTGGATTGAAGTCGCGAACCGAGTCCAGCGCCGGCGGTCCCAGACATCCTCCACAGCTCGACGGTTCCACACGCAGCAAGTCACCCATGACGTCTTCAGCGCACTCTAGACGCAATTCAGACCTTCGTAGGCTAGACGGCTCGCGGTCGTGGCACTGTGGTGCGAACCGCGGACCAACAGCTCATGCGCGCGCAGCGCGGCAATGATGGAGCGTTACCGCCGCGTGGTGTTGTGGATCTGCTTCCTGGTGTTTTCCGCCATCATTCACGCCATCGTCTCGGGCCGCGTTGGCCATCAAATCGAACGTAATCTCGGCCGCGACGCCGCCGACCAGAAAATCGAAGTCAAAGTACCGCCGGCGCCGCAGAAATTGGTCGAGCGCCAGCCGCCACCGGAAGACGAACTCGAATTTGAAAAGGAACTCGAACTCGAGCCACCCGAGATCCTGATCGCACCCAAAGCGGTAGCCCCACCGCCGCCGGACGTCTCGGTGGCGCTCAAGGCCCAGGCCGGCGGCGCCGGCGGTGACGAAAAAGCCGAAGGGACGCCGCAGATAGAGATCGCCGGGGGCTTGAGTCTCGGCGCGATCCCTGGTTCGGGTGGCAGCGGATTCGGTGGCTTCAAGTCCGGCATAGGCAACGGATTCGGCGATGGTACATCGCGTTTTGCGGCCTATATCTCGGGCCTGCGCGAAGCTGGCCTTGATGTGGTGTTCTGCGTCGACGCGACCGGTTCCATGGGCTGGGTGCTCGCCGAAGTGAAGGACCGCATCGAGGACATCACCGAATTCGTGCGTACCTTGGTGCCCATCGCACGGTTCGGATTTGTTGCCTATCGCGATTTCGATGATCCGCAATTCACCACCCGCGTTCAGCCGCTTACCTACAGCACGGGTAAATTGAACCGATTTATCGGCGCTCTCAAGGCCGACGGTGGCGGTGACTGGTTCGAAGCGGTGGATGCGGGCATCAAGGCCGCGATCGATGAATCAGGTTGGCGTCCCGGTGCACGCAGGATCATCATCGTCATTGGCGATGCGCCGATGCGCGAGGGGCAGGCACGCAAAGTCGCGCGTCTGGTCGAGAATTTCAAGCACAGCGGTGGCACCCTGTCTGCGCTCGACGTCAGCGATCAGGCCAATCCGCATCTGCTCGAAGCGCAACTCGGTCGCGCCGTGAGTCGCGATCTGTATCGCAACGCGCCCATGGCCGACTGGCTGGTCCTCGGCGAAGCGGGGGGCGGCGATACCGCCACCTTGGACGGCGATACCAAGCTCACCCGACGGCTGGTCAAACTCATCATGGGTGACCAGTTTGCCAATGAAATGCAGGCCTTGCTAGACGTGTTATGAGCGCGCGCACGCTGCGACCATCGCCTTCTCTGCTCATCCTATTGTTCCTCGCGTGGAGCATCAGCGGGCCGGTGCAGGCAGCCAATACTGGCCAGGCCCGCACGCCTGCCGGCGGCAACGCGACGGTGTCCGCGAAAATCGACTTCGGTGCTGACATTGCCAAACTCGGGGCGTTGACGTCGCGCCTGCAGGCAGCGGGTGCGAGCTCGGCGGAATACACCGCCGTCGCTAACGACGTCGGTCCACTGGTGGACGAACTGCGCCAGGCGGGTCTGAATGACGCGCAACTCAATGCGCTGCGACGCCAGCTCGAACAGATGCGCACCCTGACCGAACAACGTCTTGAGCTATACGAAGCCGACGCTCACGAGGACGAGGCGGCACTCGAAAGCATGTATCGCTCGCGGGTGTGGGACGACATGAGTTTCGCACTGGCGGCTTTCCCTTACTGGCGCGCGTGGATCGACCTCGAACTGGCACGCAGGGTCAGCGGCCAGGGCGAGAAGAGCAAAGCGCTGGCGCCGGCCAAGAGCGGTTTCAAAGCCGCTTCGGTGCAGTTGTTCAAACCTGGCCTGGTCTATGGCGGTTGGCTGGGCCTCGGCTATGTGGAACTGGAAGGCGGCCGCAAGGACCGCGCCAAGGAGATCTTCAAGAAGCTCGAAGAAGCGCTGGCCAGTGAGCCGGATTCGCCGGTGCGCCAGGCAGTCAGTCTCGAACTGCGCATGCTCGACGCCAAGCAGGGCACGGTGTCGAGTCTGGGTGTCAAGGGCGGCAAGATCGGTGGCAACGACGCGTTGCTGCTCAAAAACGAGGTCTTTGCAGTCCTGCAAGAGAGTCGGAAGTCGGGCGGTCGGCCGCTGGAAGCGGCGGCGCGTCTCAAGGCACTGATCGCCGCCGGCAAGCTTGACGACGAACTGTTGGCGAACATGATGACCTATGCGCAGGAGTTGTCAGGTGTCGATGTCGGGCCCTATACCGATCTGGCCGGTGGCGAATTCGCCATGCAGAACGAGCACTGGTACAACGCCATGCAGAAGTACGCGGCCTTCTTCAAAGCCGTCGATGCGCCCGCCAATCTCGATCTGAATTACTATCGCTATCGCTGGGCGGTGGCCGCCTACAAGTCCGATATTTTCGAGCCGGCTATCGAGGTCTTGAACAAGCTCGTCGCCAGACCCACCCTGTCCAGTGAACTCGACCAAGCGGCGTCCAAGTTGCTCTACGCCATCTATTCGACCCGCGACCGCAAGGGCGCGCCGGAATCCAACCGCAAAAATCTGCGCGAAGCTGCCGCGCGCTTCGTCTCGCGCAGTCCAAACGACCCGGCGGCCGAAGCCGCGCGCTTGGTCATCGCACGCAACGCCGACAGTGCGGGCGCCGCCCTGCAGCAGATAGACCACGTATCTTCACCGCAGGCCAAGGCCGAAATCGGTCGCACTGCCTTCGGCATCATCGCGCGTGACTTCAGCACCGCAGTGGCGCGCGGCAAGACGGCCCAGGGGGCCGGACTCGCGCGTCAGGGCATCGCCGCCTGGCAGCAGTTGCCGCCAGAAGACAAGAAAGATCAATTCAACTTCGCGGTACTGCTTGAGATGCGTTCGCTGGCTGATCCAGACCCGGACGCGGTCCTCAAGGCACTTGAACAGATCGAGACCAAGGGCAATCTCAGCAACGATATCCAGCGCGCGTTGGTGTGGTCGCGGCTACAGCTCTATGACCGCATGAGCAATGACAGCAAGGGCGAAGAATATGTGCGCAAGCTGGCCGCGGCCGGTATTCCCAGCTGGCAGCTCGACTACCTCGTGCCCTGGATCAAAGCGCGCAAAGATGTCGACCAGCGCCTGACGCTGGCGCGTCTGGTACGGCCTACGCTTAAAAATCAGCCCGAAATGGATCGCCGTTTCGGCATGCAGATCATCGAAGATTTGCTGACCAAGCGCGATGCCGCCGTCGCCAACGAAGAAGCGCGGGCTTTCATCAAGAAGTATCCCAAGTCCGGTGATGCCTGGCGTCTGCTGGCACGCAGCGCGGAAGCCGTTGAGCAGCCGTTTGAGGCCGACCGCGCCTGGAATGTGATCACCGACAAAGCCGTACCGACCATGCCTATCTGGTGGGAGGGTATGTTGAGCCGTGTGCGCATCCGAACCAAGTCCAATCGTCCCGACGAGGCCTGCCCGCTGCTGAAGCAACTCGAGAAGCATCAGCAGTATCTGCCGGCGGAATTCAGAAGCGAATTCAGTACCGCGCGCGGTGGCGCCCGTTGCGCAACCGTGCAAGCCGGTAGTTGACCCAAGCCTCATGAAAGGTAAAACACCGGTCGCCCTTCTGACCGGTTTTCTCGGCAGCGGCAAGACCACGCTCTTGTCGCGCGTGCTCGCCCAGGGCGGCTTCGCTGACACCGCAGTTATCATCAACGAATTCGGCGAAATCAGCATCGACCACCTGGTGGTGGCTGATCTGAGCGAAAACATCATTGAACTGCGTGATGGCTGCCTGTGCTGCACTATTCGCGGCGATTTGGTGATGACCTTGCGCGACCTCAACCGCCGCCGCTATCTGCAAGAAATTCCGCCTTTCCGGCGCGTCATCGTCGAGACCACCGGGCTCGCTGATCCGATACCGCTGGTGCATACCTTGATGACCAATCAGCCATTGATGACCGTCTATCGGCTCGACGCCGTGGTGTGTGTGGTCGACGCTGAACATGGGCTCACGACTCTGGCCGCCCACGACACCGCGCAAGATCAGGTGGCACTTGCCGATATCCTGGTGCTTAGCAAGGTCGATATCGCGGCGCGCGCCACCATCGACGCACTGCGTGCACGCGTTACGACCATTAACGCCGGCGCCGAAATCGTCGAAGTAGCGAATGGCGAGGCAGACGCTGCGCATTTATTCGGACGGTCCCTGTTCCAGCCTGAGGCGCACGACGGGGCCGTGGCGCACTGGCTGCACTGCGGTCATGCGCATCACGATCATGGCGCGCGTTATGGCGCCCATGAGATTCGTCACGCTGAGCCTTTGAGTCTGGCGGGCACTGGTGTGTTCCTCAATCGCGTCGTCAATGAGATGAAGGACAACATCCTGCGTATCAAGGGTATCGCCGCGTTTCATGGCAAAGGCGGCCGACCGGCGGTGTTGCACGCGGTGCAGAACAAGTTCTACCCGATCAATTGGCTTGAGCGCTGGCCCGATAGCGATCACACCAGTCGCTTCGTGTTCATCGGGCGAGAGCTCGACACGCGCCGTATCGACGAATTATTCGCGAGTCTATGTGTCTGAACGCCGTGCGTTGGTATTTAAGGGGAACAAGTCATGATTCGCATCCGCAAATATACCGCTGACTACAGTCGCCGGCGGTTTCTCGAACAGACGGCGGCCGGCATGCTCGGCGCTGGAGTACTGGCGCCGGTGTGGAGCACGGCAGCTGAGAACGGCGATTTCACCCAATCCTATCCCGCCGAACTGTTGTCCATTGAGGACTACACCAAGGGCAAGCTCAAGGCGGGCGACACTATCGACGCCGACAATGTCGACCTGGTGCAGGATCTGCTCGATGGCGTGCGCTACATGCAGATCAAGCAGATGAAGCGCAAGCTGGAACTGGTGCCGGTCACCACTGACATGACCAAGTTGAGCCCGATCGAGTACATCGAGGCGACCTTGCGCAACAAAGGGGTGGCCAAGTTCGATGTCAATGGCAACGTCGTCACCCAGGATGGCAAGCCCTGGATCGGCGGCAATCCTTTTCCCGAGCCGACCAGCGGCATCGAAATCTTTGCCGGCATTACCTTGAGTTGGGGCCGCCACGATGTGTCTTTCTACCCGGTCAAGAGTTTCGAACTCGATGTCACCGGCAAGGTGCTCTACAACTACGAACTCGCCTGGTGTGAATTTGCGCCGACCGGCCGTATCGTCGTCGATCCCAAGCCCTATTGGCCCGGCCACGAAGACAAGCTGCGTTATCAGTCGGTGTTCTTCACCATCCCGCAGGATTACAAAGGCACCTCGTTTCTGAACAGCTGGTATTACGACCAGCGCAAGTTTCCGGAACTCGATGGTTACCTACCGCAGTTCAAGCGCGTGCGGAAATTCCCGACCAACCAGCGCTTCGAGCCGCTCATTCCCGGCTCCAGCCTCTATCTGTCCGATGCCTGGACGGCGGGTGATCCCTATCTGACCTGGGGTAACTACAAAATCATCGGGCGCGGACCCTTCCTCGCCGGCCTGACCGAGAACTGGGATTCCGACGACGCCAATTGGGAAGGTAAGGTACACGGCGGGCCGCTGGGTTCGACCTTCTGGGACACCAAGGTTGAACTCATACCAGAG
>JANLSI010000112.1:0-5539 GCA_031362345.1 Pseudomonadota bacterium | reverse complement strand
AACACCGAGGGTGTTCCTGAGTGGTTGCTTGCCGGGCGCGATTGGCGGGCAATAGCGGGGCTATTGCCAAGAATAGCAACGCAGCGGCAGCCGCTCAGGAACAGCCGAATGTAGAGATAATTTTGACCAGGGTCCTAAGCCCGAATTCGGGGGCAGCGCTGCTTACGCGGTCACGCGCACAGCGGCGATGGGACCCGCTTCACGCGCGCTGCAGACACCAGGACACCAGGTAGCCGCCACTGTCGGCGGGACGCGCGACAGCGGTGCTGAGTTCGAGATGGTGATCGCGTGTGGTGGTGGCCGCGAGTAGCGGCACGGCAGCGGCCAGCACCTGGGTCCAATTCGCAGCCGCTACGCCCATGGCTGCGGCGAGACCCGGCAGCGTGTGGTGCGCGCCGCGCAGTGTGTGGCGTAGCGCGCCATCGCGGTAGTCGTGCACACCAAGATAGCCGCCGCGATAGCCGTAGCCGACCGCCAGCTGTTCAATGATGAAGTAGTGGGAATCGCGCGTCAGACCGAACCAGCATTGCGCGTCCTCGCGTGCGAATTCGCCGCACAGCTGCGCCGCGTCAGCGCCACACGCAATCGCGCCACTGGCTAAGGCGAAGGCGCGGACATCGGTGCAGGCACCGTCGATGATCGTGCGTACATCGATACCGTTGGCGAGTGCATTAGGTAGCAAGCCCAAGGTCGGCAGACTGCCGGCGAGTAGCGAAGCTTTGATGAAGCCGCGTCGGTCGATCATGGTCCGCTCCTCACAGGGTGCGCGAAATAATCTCTTTCATGATCTCCGACGAGCCGCCGGCGATGCGACTGACGCGGTGACCGGCCCAGGCCCGCGCGATGGGATATTCCCACATGTAGCCATAACCGCCGTGTAATTGCAGGCACTCGTCGAGTACGCGGCCGAGTGTTTCGGTGACGTGTAGTTTGGCCATCGCGGCGTCATTGGCATCGAGCATGCCCGCCATGTGCAGTTCCATGCAACGGTCGACAAAGGTACGCGCCACCACCGCCTGGGTCTTGCATTCGGCGAGCTTGAAGCGCGTGTTCTGCAGCGCGAACAGCGGCTTGCCGAAGGCTACTCGGCCCTGGGTATAGGCGACGGTATTGGTCAGCGCGGTCTCAAGGGTGGTGGCCGAGCGGATGGCGACGATCAGGCGTTCCTGCGCGAGTTCCTGCATGAGGTATTTGAACGCGCGGTTTTCTTCGCCGAGCAGACGATCAGCCGGCAGGCGCACGTCGCTGTAGAAGAGTTCGGACGTGTCTTGCGCATGCCAGCCGACTTTCTCCAGATTGCGCCCGCGCGTGAATCCGGCATCGCCGCGTTCCGTCACCAATAGACTCATGCCCTTGGCACCGGCCTCCGGGTCGGTTTTGCACACCGTGATCACGAGGTCGGCAATCTGACCATTGGAGATGAAAGTCTTCTGGCCGTTCAGCACATAGCTGTCACCGTCGCGCACCGCGCGTGCGCGCATACCCTGTAGATCGCTGCCGGCGCCCGGCTCAGTCATGGCGATGGCACCGATGATCTCGCCTGCGCACATACCGGGCAGCCATTTCTGTTTCTGCGCCTCACTGCCGTAATGCAGGATATAGGGTGTGACGATACCGGAATGGAGATGAAAAGCGGGGCCCGTTGCTTCGACCTTGGCCAGCTCCTCAACGACGATGGCGGTATGCAGGAAATCCCCGCCCGGGCCGCCGTACTGTTCCGGTACGAAGCTGCATAACAGGCCGTTGGCACCGGCCGAGCGCCACACTTCGCGGCTGACCACGCCGTCTTTTTCCCATTGCGCGTGATAGGGCTCGATCTCCTGGCTGACAAAGCGGCGTACGGCATCGCGGAACAGTTCGTGATCGGAGGAATAGACGGTGCGTGGAATCATGGACGCTCGCTCGTGATGGAACCGCTCGATGCTGCTGGATGCGCGCCCGGGGCAGGCCCGGCACGCAGCACGAACTATACGACAAGGCGTGCGCCGCAGTCGCGGACCGGTAGCCGAGAGCCTACCGTGGTGCCTGACTAGCGGCTATGCTGCGCCATCATTCCATGGGAGGCTCGATAATGAAATTCGGCGCATACGGCGTATTCACCTTTACTGATTCGATGGATGCCACGCAGCTCGCCGAGCTGGCGCGGCGTGTCGAGGAATTGGGTTATTCCACCCTGTGGTATCCCGAAGCCTTCAACTACGAACCTTTCGCCATCGGTGCCTATCTGCTCAGCCATAGCACAAAGTTGGTGGTGGCAAGCGGCATCGCCAATATCTATGCGCGGGACGCCGCCTCCTCGGTGATGGGGCACAACAGTTTGAACAAGCTGTACGGTGAGCGCTTTGTGCTCGGCCTCGGCGTTTCCCATGCGCCGCTGGTGTCGGATTTGCGCGGACACGAATACAAGCAGCCGCTCGCGACCATGCGCGCCTATCTCGATCGTATGGATCAGGCGTGGGCGTCCCTGGGTGCACCGGCCGAGAAGCGCGTGGTGCTGGCGGCGCTCGGTCCGCAGATGGCCAAGCTTGCCGGCGAGCGCACCCTTGGCACCTTTCCCTACAACATCACCCCCGCGCAGGTGGGGATGTCCAGCACCGCGATGGGCGCTAAGGGCGTCATCATCTGTGAGCAGAAAGTTTGCCTGTGCGAGGACCCGGTGCTGGCACGCAAGACCGCGCGCGCTGCGCTGAACCCTTACATGGGCCTGCCCAATTATTACAAGAACTGGTTTCGTCTCGGTTTTGACGAAGGTGATCTGAAGGACGGCGGCAGCGATCGGCTGATGGATGCCATGGTCTATTGGGGCTCGGCCGCGCAGATCAAGGCCAAGCTCAAGGCCTACTTCGACCAGGGCGCCGCGCAAGTAGTGGTGCAACCGATTCGCGCCGATGGCAAGCCCGGTCCGTGCTGGCAGGTACTGGAAGCGCTCGCGCCGGGGGCTTGATCGGCGCCGGATCCACGCGACTCAGCAGCGGCGAGGGGAGGCGATGTCAGAGCGTATTAGATACATTGCCGCCGGCCAGCATTTCGCCCTGCATCTGGGCGTCGAGGTGGTGTCAATTGACGTCGACCGCGTGGTGCTGCGCCTGCCCTATCGAGAATATCTCGGCATCGAGCGCGTCAATGGCGGCGCAATTGCGTCGCTGGTGGATCTCGCCGGCACCTGCGCGTGTTGGTCCAATCCAGCGGTGACCGCGCACGCGCGTGGCGCGACGGTCGGCTTTAATATCAATTATCTGAAGCTAGTGGTGGGCTCGGATATCACCGCGACCGGCACGGTACGCCGTCGCGGTGGCAGTCTGTGCGTGGCGGAAGTCACGGTTGTCAACGCGGCGGCCGAAGAGGTCGCTATCGCGACCATCAACTACAAGCTTGAGCCACGCGGCGCGCCTTAGCGGCTGACGGGGAACAACGGAAAGTATTCGGCGTGCGCCACCGTTGTAATCCAGCGCACTAGTTCCGAAAAGATGGTTGCTTGCCGGGCACCGTCGCCGTCGTCGCTGTGTTCGCCAGTCAGTGCCAGAGGCGCGGCGCGCGCATAGAGTGCGGCGCAGCCGACGTAATGGCCCTGTTGGGCGAGATGAATCTGGTTGACGGTCGCAAGCATGCGCTGGAACAAGGCGTCGTTCATGGTCCACACATAGCGGCCATTAACCCGCGCCAGGGCCAGATCATTCATGCCCGGCCACAGCAGCGCGTCAGCGCGGCTCGTGCAAGCGCTGGCGAAACTGACGAAGGCAATCAGGCTGCCGCCACCAATGCGGAAGATCATTTCCCGTGTCCCATTCCACAACTCGGCCATGGTCGCGCGATCGACGTGGGTGCCGGTCAGTTCGCGGTAGGCGCCAGGCAGGCGCCATAGCAAGTTCCAGCACAGGTTGATGGCGGTGGTGGTGCCGCCCATCACGAGGGTTGGTGCATTCGCACCGATTGGGCTGTCGTGGTCTTCTTCATCGGGCAGTAGGGTGCGCAGCGACACGAACTGCTCGGCATCCAGCGCGAAGCGCAGCGGACAACCCATGGCCTGAGCACGCAATTCCTTCGCCCAGGCGGCGGTTGCGGCATTGAACAACTCATTCATCACACGCATCGGCGCCAGGATCTGCACAGCGAAGAGATCATTGCCTGCGCGCGCGCGCAGATCGGCATCGCGGCGCGCGTCAGCGAGCTCGCGCCGCTGCCCGTCGACTTCGAAGCTCATGCCCAGTCCGCGCGGATCGCTCGCGATGAGACGGGCGACGTGGGGCCAGAAAGCATCGATATAGGCCACGCTGGCGTGGCTGGCCGCGACCGGCGGTGGCAGCGGTGGCTCGTGGTGCGAATGCCGCAGTCGCGTGAACATCGCATTGACCGCATCGACAATGAGGTCGACTTCGTGGACGGCCGGCGTGGCGGGATTAGACATGCGGTGCGCTTTGCATGAGGGCTGAGCAGCCGAGCGGCTCGGGCCGCAGCGTTTTTGCGGATCTGAATGAAAGAAGGGCCGCAGCTGCGGCCCTTCGTGAGATTGAGTATCCGCTATCCTTGAATAGACTTCGAGATACTGTCCGCTCAATTCGCTTGCGAAGGCAACCCCGCCATCGAACTGAGATCCAAGGGTCGTGCGGATACCAAATTAATCCCACTAGACATTGGATCACCTCCTTTTTACTTCAATGAATGAGATTTGAGTATCGTACGAAGCCCGGCCGCAGGTAAAGAGGTGACGACCGCGATGGAATTTATTGGACATTCACCGGTCGACAGAGCGCGGCCCCACGGCCGGGCACAGGAGCGACAAGCATGAGATTAGAACGGACACTAAAGACCGGCGCGCGTACGCTGGCGGGTTGCATGTTCGCGCTGAGCGGCATTGCCCACGGGCAGGTGCTCGATGGCGGTCAGATCCAGATGCTGCTGGGGCAGGCTCAGCAGATCGAGCAATGTATGGCCGAGGCCAACACGTCTGCCACGCAGGCACTGCGCGAGCGTGGCGAGCGCATTTCCGCCGAGATCGAGAGCCTGTGCAAGGCCGGCAAGCGCGATGCCGCGCAGGCTAAGGCCTTGGCTTTTGGTCGTGAAATGGCCGACTCGCCAGCGATGGCCAATCTGCAGGAATGCGCGGGTGCGCTGGGTGCACTGTTACCGGCGGCGCTGGCCAGTCTGCACGGCGACGCGGCCGACGCTATGCAGGTCTGCGACGTCCGTTAAGTTCGATGGCGACTTGGTCGCTGCGGCTCACAGCATTTGTGAGCTACAGTGGCGTTCCTAATGCAAGGCTGCAAGCTCATTGTGTAGGTGCCGATAACCGGGTGTCGCGTGGAGCCGCGAGGATGAACCTCAATGTTGAATGCATCGAAACCTGAAACGAGTGCGGTAGCGCGGCTAGCAACGGCTACAACCGGCGAATACCGCCAGCTGGCCTCCGCCGAACGCCCATTACTGTGCGACCACCTACTACGTCTCTCACCCGACGATCGCGCCTTACGCTTTCTATCGGAAGTCAGCGCTGACCATATCGATCAATACTGCTCGCGCGTCGATGAGCATTACCGCATCG
>JANLSI010000090.1:0-2250 GCA_031362345.1 Pseudomonadota bacterium | reverse complement strand
CCGCCGACTTATTGAGTGTCTGTGTGGGTGCTTGACGCGGCGCACAAATGACCTTGATCGCTTGCCCAACAGTGCGTCGCAACCCATGATGCGTGGCCGGCGTTGACAGCCCCTGGGGCGGTTGCGTGGTCGGTAACATTAAAGTCTAATCGCTACCGTTTTGATCGCCTGCCCACCTGCATCTGGCATGGGTCTGCATTGCGTCTTGCCTAGCCATTCAGTCGGCAGGCCAGCAAAACCATGACATCGTTTTATTGGGGAGGATCGCGCACGCCATGGGCATCTTGGTCAACATCGACAATGGTGGAACCTTCACCGACGTCTGTATCAGCGATGGAAGCAAGGTGGTGCACGCCAAGTCGCCCACCACGCCTCACGATCTCACTCAATGTTTTCTCGACGTTCTGAAGCGCGGTTCCCGTGAGCTCTTCGGCGAAGATGATGCCGCGCGTTTGATCCGCGAAGCCGATTGTCTGCGCTATTCCACGACCTCGGGCACCAATGCGGTGGTCGAGCACAAAGGCACCGCAGTCGCGCTATTGGTCGATGCAGGCCAGGAAAAAAGCGTCTACGGCGCGATTGAGAGTCTCGGCAGCAACGATTTGTGGGCGGCGATGGTGCCGCAGGCGCCGGTCGGTATCAAAGTTGGTAGCGACGGCGCGATCGACGCTGGCGAGCTGACCACCCGCATCAACCAGCTGCTTGCACAGGGCGCATTGCGATTGGTGGTGGCACTGAGTTCGGAAGCCGCTGAACAGAACATCAAGTCCGCGTTGCTCGATCGCTACCCGCGCCACCTGCTGGGGGCGATCCCGTTCCTGATCTCTTCCGAACTCGCGCAAGATCCAAATCTTGCACGGCGTACCGTGACGGCGGTGGTGAATTCCTATCTGCACCCGGGGATGGAGCATTTTCTGTACGGCGCGGAAAACATTTGTAAAGAGCAGCATTTGCGCCGTCCATTGCTGATCTTCCGCAACGACGGTGATTCGGCGCGCGTCGCCAAGACCACTGCCATCAAGACCTGGGGTTCGGGTCCACGCGGTGGCCTGGAGGGATCGCTGGCCTATGCGCGTCACTATGATTTGAACGCGGTGGTGGCGATGGATGTCGGCGGTACCACCACCGATATCTCGGTGGTGGTCGACAAGACCGTCAAGCAGCTCGCCTATGGCGAGATCGAAGGTGCGGCGACGTCGTTCGCGCTACCGACCATCCATAGCTTCGGTGTCGGCGGCAGTTCGGTACTGCGCATCGCCAATGGTGCCATTGCCATCGGCCCGGACAGTGTCGGATCCGTACCGGGACCGGCCTGCTTCGCTCGTGGCGGTACGTCAGCGACCTTGACCGATGCCCTGCTGGTGGCGGGTGTCCTCGACGCGAACAACTATCTCGGCGGTCAACTGGTCCTGGACCGCGCCCGCGCCGAGCAGGCCATCCGCACCCAGATAGGCGAGCCGCTCAAGCTCGACCTCGATCAAGCCGTGGCAGCCATCATCAACACCTTCCAGGTCACCATCGGTCGTCACGTCGGTGAGGCCTTGAAGCAATCCGGACGCAAGCCAGCCGACGCGACGCTACTGGCGTTCGGCGGCGGCGGCCCGATCATCGGGTGCGGCATCGCCGCCGCAGCCGGCATGAAGCGCGTGCTGATCCCGCGCCTGTCGTCGGTCTTCAGTGCCTTCGGTATCGGTTTCAGTCATCTCGCCCACCAATACCAAGTGCCGGTGGCGGCGAATGCCGAGATCTCAGCGCTAGGTCGCGATCTGCGCCGCCGTGTCGAGCGCGATATGTATGGTGAAGGGGTCGACCCCACCAAGTGCCGCTATGACGTCAGTCTGTGGGCAGCCGCCGGCGACTACGCGGTCGAACGTCCGCAGCGCGGCGACAAGGCAATTCTTGGCGCCGGCGAAACCGATCCGCGTCTCACAGTACGCGGGATTTTTGAGCTACCGACGACCCGGCTGCTGGCCAACACGGTCACGAATTACAACGCGATCAAGGGCGGCGCCAGCGTTGAGATCAATCTCGACGGGCGTGGTGCGAGCAAACTCGCGCTGCTCGACGACGCGGCGCTCAAACCCGGCGACGAAGTGCCGGGACCAGCCCTGGTGCGTGGCAGCTATCTGACCTGCGTGGTCGCCTCTGATTGGCGTTTGCGCGTTTCGAGTAACGGCGACCTCTTTGTCGAGAGCAAGTAATCATGGCCAAGCACTCCGTCGCAATCACTGAATATCTCGAAATCGATCT
>JANLSI010000078.1:0-3610 GCA_031362345.1 Pseudomonadota bacterium | reverse complement strand
CGCTTCCTCGAACGCGTCAGCGGCTATTCACGCCAACAACTTACCCGGCTGGTGAAACGGGGCGGCGAGCGCGGTCTGCTCACTAAGCGCTACCACGGGTCACGCACCAGCTTTGCGCGACCCTACACGAGCGCCGATGTGCGCTTGCTGGCAGCCACCGACACGCTGCACGGCACCCTGTCAGGGCTGGCGACCAAGAAACTCATGGAGCGCGCCTACCAGCTCTTCGCCGATGCCCGCTATGCGCGCCTGGCGAGCATCTCGGTAGCGCATCTGTATAACCTCCGCCAGCAGACTGACTATCAACGTCAGCGCGGGTATAGGACGAATTAACCATACTTTGTCCGGTGATTAAAGTAGGCGTCGCTCGTTGTGGGGGGTTCAAGGTGTGTCCTGGCCGATTGCGGGTTGTAACCCGCCTGTCTGCTGATCGAAATCTAGGCAGATTTGCACTTCGCGTTCACTGAAATCGTCAGCGCTTTCCAGTTGCTCTGGGTAGCGCACGAGCAGTCGTACGAAAAGTCCCGGTGCGATCGCCTGCTCGAGGGCGACCTCTGCGCGCGGGTTCGCAGCGGGCTGCGACCTGCAAGGCGCCGTCGCGGATCGGTCGGTGCGTGGCCTATGCTTCCACAACTTTCCGCGCCTCACCGGCCCGTATGATCCACCAGCTGCCCCCGGGGTCAGTGGCAGCGCGCATGTCGCTCGCATCCTGCGCTTGGGATAATTGACGCCGCGTTGGAAGAACAGATTGGCAAAGCGCTGGCACCCGCGTAAGGTCCGGGGTGAACGAAGCATGGTCAGCGTGCCGCAGTAATTAAAGGAGCTACGCGTGAACACAGTGACCACCGCGATTTGTGCTGAGGCCAGACGCGCCCTGGAAAACCGTAATGTGACGGCCGCGATTGCGATGCTCGAAGCCGAGCTGAACGGGCAAGCGGACGCTACGCTCCACAGTGCGCTCGCAGTCTCCTACTTTCAGAACGAACAATACGAACTCGCTGCCGAGCACTATGCGGCGGCCCTCAAGTTCGAGCCGCAGAACTCCGATTGGCGCGACATGCTGGCCGTCGCACAGGCCAACGCGATGGCTGCGGTGCATGTCTTCGTGCCCGAGCTTCACTATTTTGATCGCGAACAGTTGCTCGCCCCGCCTGAGAAACCGACGCTGCCGGCGCCGTTGCTGTCGCCAGCGTACCCGGGACTAAGCACACGATTTCGCATTGCGCTGGGCAATGGTCTCGGCGTCCTGATCACGGTGGGCATGCACGCTGCTACGCAACTGTGGGGCCGCTTCGTAGGCTACCGCGACGCGATATGGACTAACTGGTACCTTCGCCCAATGAAGCTGGCCATTCTCACACTGGCCTACATGCGTGACCAACTCAATGCACACAACCTCAAGTCGAGTTATCCGACTGGCACGCTGACCGCCTTTCAAGCCGAAGGCTTACCGCCGCCACCGGGCACCACTCCCTCCAATGCGCTCTTGCGCATGCAGCATTCGTAACGATCAACTTCGTTGATATGGCCAACTATGCTGTCCAAATGTTCTAGGACGCTGATCCGGGCGTGACCGTCGCGGGCGCCTTCGCCGTGTGCGAACCCAGATTGAACTCGTTCGCCATGGGCGGTTGCCCCCACAGGGCTGTGGGCCTGGACTGCGGTTTTGGGTGCGTTGTGTTCCGGGACAGCAAAACGGACATTTGCGGCAGGCTTGCCGGTACTCTCACGCTCATTGCTCGAATCTGCGGATAAACTGTGGGGCCTTGAACTATGAAACTCATTACTCATCGCAGTCTCACCGCCACGTTCTTTTTGCTGAGTTTACCCGCTGCCCTTGCCGCTGACGGCCCGGGCGCAGCGGTCGTGCCCCTCTTTGACGATCTTGGTTCGTGGCACCACGCGGTCACGACGAAATCGCCCGTGGCCCAGAAATACTTCGACCAAGGGCTGAGACTCGTCTACGGCTTCAATCACGACGAAGCGAAGCGTGCATTCGACGAGGCTGCTCGACTCGATCCGGACTGTGCGATGGCGTACTGGGGTTCGGCGCTGACGCTCGGCCCGAACTACAACATGCAGATGGATCCGGAGCAGGTGAAGTCAGCGTATGCCTCAATGAAGAAGGCGCTCGCTCTAGCGACCAAGGTCACGCCCGCTGAGCGCGCGTACATCGAAGCCCTTTCGAAGCGCTACGCCGAGATTCCCAACACCGACCGAAAGGCACTCGACGTCGCCTATGCGGACGCCATGCGTTCCGTGGCAACGCGCTTTCCGGAGGACTCCGATGCCCTAACTCTGTTTGCAGAGGCGATGATGGACCTCAGGCCCTGGGATCTTTGGACCAAGGACGGAAAGATGCAGCCGGGTACCCAGGAAATCATCGAAACTCTACGGGCGGCATTGACGAAGGCGCCTGGCAACCCTGGGGCAAACCATTACTACATACATGCCGTTGAGATGTCGGCGCACCCCGAGGAAGGGCTCGAGGCGGCATTACGACTTCCTGGGCTGGTCCCCGGTGCCGGACATCTCGTTCACATGCCGGGGCACATATATATGCGGATGGGGCGATACGGTGACGCCGCATTGGCAAACGTCCCCGCTGTCGCGGCCGACCGGAAGTACATCGCGACCGCGCGCCCGTCTGGAATGTACCCAATGATGTACTACCCACACAACATCCACTTCATTTGGTCGGCATCGTTGATGGCGGGCCGCAGCGCCGATGCGCTGAAGGCAGCGAAAGAGCTCGACCAAGCGGTGCCATTGGACGCGATAAAGGCTATGCCGATGCTTGAATACTTCACGGGGGCCAATCTCTTTGCGCTCGTCCGCTTCGGAAGATGGGACGAGGTCCTCGCCGCTGCGCCCCCGTCGCCCGAACTGAAGTACGCGACAGCGATCTGGCACTACGCGCGAAGCATCGCCGTTGCGTCGAAGAATGACCGAGCCGCTGCGGCCAAGGAACAAGCCGCCTTCGAGTCTACCGCTGCCGCCATCCCGCCCGACCTACAACTCGTCAACAACACTGCGGGGAATCTGTTCAAACTGGTGCGCCCGCTCCTCGCTGGAGAGATCGCCTTTCGCGCTGGGGATCACGAGACAGCCATTGTGAGGCTGACAGAGGCGGTCGCCGCACAAGACGCTCTCACGTACGACGAGCCGCCACCATGGTACTACCCGGTGCGCGAATCCCTGGGCGCGGCGCTAATCGCGGCCGACAAATGGACCGAGGCCGAGGCAGTCTACCGGAAGGATCTCGCGCTCAACCCTGAGAGTGGCTGGTCCCTCCACGGGCTAGCACTATGCCTTGCGCATCGTAAAGCGCCCGAGTTTGCGGCCGTGAACGCGCAATTCGAAAAGGCCTGGGCTACAGCCGACGTGAGGCTCACGGGCGCGACGTTCTAGGATCGGCATATGTTCTTGGCCGGCGAGGATGGCACTAAGCAATAGTGCATGTTGAGATGTGTGTCCCGGGTATAGGACGAATTAACCATACTTTGTCCGGTGATTAAAGTAGGCGTCGCTCGTTGTGGGGGGTTCAAGGTGTGTCCTGGCCGATTGCGGGTTGTAACCCGCCTGTCTGCTGATCGAAATCTAGGCAGAT
>JANLSI010000061.1:0-8608 GCA_031362345.1 Pseudomonadota bacterium | reverse complement strand
GCGTGGGATCAGCGGCCAACGCTTTCTGCATCCCGGCGTAGGATTCATAACCCTTGATACTGCCGAGGTGACTGCCGCGCAACTCATAGTGACGCAAAGCCGAATCGGCATACTCCACCATGTACTGCTCGGCGCCGGCCTTGGCTTGCGCCTCGGTCTCGGCCACATAGGTCCACAACGCGAGCTTGGTCTTGGACGGCGCGAAGCCGGCCTTGGCATGCAGACGTGCGTACTTGCGCGCGGTTTCGAGTGACAGGCCTAAGCTCGTGGTCGGAATGACCAGCGGACGCACGCCGTGACGCGCGATGATCTCGACGGTCTCGTCGGTGCCGCCGGCGCACCATAGATTGGCGCTCAGATCGCGGTCTGGTTGCGGGCGAAGTTTCAGGCCCTTGATCTGGTAGTGTTTACCTTGGAAGTCGCACTTGCCGGTGGCGAGCAACTGATTCAATACCTGCAGGGATTCGTCGAAACGCTCGCGCGCCTCGCCCTGGTCGATGCTGAGCCCTGCGTACTCACGACGACCTAGACCACGGCCGACGCCGCAGATGATCTCGCGCTTCGGCCCTAAAAAGGTGTCGAGCATATTAATGTCTTCGGCGACCCGCACCGGGTTGTGCCACGGCAGCACGGTGACCATGGTGCCGAGGTCAACACGCTTAGTGATGCCCGCCACATAGCTCAAGTACTGCAGCGGATTGGTGATCATCGTATAGGGCGTGAAGTGATGTTCGATGGTCCACACCGCGTCGAAACCGGTGTCATCAGCGATCCGCGCGATGTCCAGTTCTTCGATAACGATGTCGCGATCGGATTGCTGCGGACGCGCCGCGACTTGCTCGCCGCGTTCTTCGGCCTCGTAGCGATCCCAGTCCGCGTAATTCTGATTGAAGATGGTGGCGCCTACGCGCATGGTCGATTGCTCCTCTGTTTAGTGGTGCGACATTGCCATTCGGCGCCATGCCGAATGCTGTTTCTGGGCGGACCCGCCTTGGTCCGCCGCGGCTTTCACTATCATGGCCGAGTTGCTTGACCCACCTCAAGCGCAAGCGTCCACGGTGCGCGCGAAACGCGCCTTGGCTGGCACATGCGGTCCGTAGGCGGGGAGATTGTCGGCCAATTTGGCCTCGATCCTCAGTCGTCTACAAACTCACGCGCTTGAAGGCCGGTTCGCGCTGTTCGAGGAAGGAACGCACGCCCTCGCGAAAATCGGGGCGCGCGAGGCTTTCTTCCATCAGCCGATGGGTCTCCTCCATCGCCGGCCCGAGGGTCATGGTGAGATGGCGATAGACTTGTTGTTTGATGATCATGATCGAGGTCGGTGAGACGGTGCGCGCCAGCTCGGCGATGTAGTCGCGGGCTGCTTGCACGGCGCCGCCGGTCTCACACAGCCGATCAGCTAGACCGAGTTTTTCCGCTTCTACGCCGTCGAAGCGCCGTGCACTCCACAGAATATCCAGCGCGCGCGAGCTACCGATGAGACGCGGCAGCAACCAGCTCACGCCGTGCTCGGCGACCAAGCCACGGCCGGCAAAGGCGGTGCTGAATTTGGCCTGACGCTCGACGAAGCGCAGGTCGCTCAATACCGCGAAGCAGAAGCCAAGGCCTGCGCAGGGGCCATTGATGGCGGCCAGTACTGGTTTGCGCACCGCCAGCAGATAGGTGTAGGCGATGCTGAAGTCGGCGCCCATGGCGCTATCGCCCGGTTCGGCTGCGAGCGCGGGGTCTTCATCACCGGCGAGGCTCGCGGCTTCCGAGATCTCATCAAGGGCCGCCATGTCCATGCCGGCGCAGAAGCCGCGCCCGGCACCGGTCAGGATGATGCCGACCACGCGCGGATCGCGCTCGGCTGCCGCCACCGCGTGACGGATCTCGGCCAGCATCGTGCGCGTGAAAGCATTCAGGCGCTCGGGCCGGTTCATGGTGATGATGGCGACCGGATCCTCGACCCGATAGAGAATGTCTCGATACTGCATGCTGGTCTCCCCTGTGCGAGCGGCCCTGGCCGTGGTGTGGAAATCGATCCGAATGCGGGTGCGCAACGGCAGGATACCATCGCCCCGCCGGTCGCTTGCGAAGGCCTCGGGGCCCCTCGACAATACCCGCCTAGCCTTGGGAGCATCACCATGACCGCCAGCCAAACGCAGACCACCACCGAAGACGATGTCAGCTACGCGTTGGCGGACGGCATCGCTACTCTCACGCTCAATCGTCCGACCCGTTACAACACGCTGACCAGCGCCGTCATCGCTGCGCTCAGCGGCCATCTCGCAGCGATTGCTGAGAGCCGCGAGGTGCGCGTGGTGATCATCGCCGCCACCGGCAAGGCCTTTTCCACCGGTCACGATCTGAAAGAAATGAATGCCAATCGCAACGAGGCTTTCTATCGACGTCTGCTCGCCGATTGCTCGCGCATGATGCAGGCCATCGTCGCCCTGCCCCAGCCGGTCATTGCCCAGGTGCAGGGCATTGCCACCGCTGCCGGCTGTCAGCTGGTGGCGAGTTGCGACCTGGCAGTGGCGGCGCAGAGCGCGCGCTTCGCCACCAATGGCATTCAGAACGGGCTCTATTGCGCGACGCCGTCGGTGGCCTTGAGCCGCGTCGTACAACGCAAGCATGCATTGGAGATGCTGCTGACCGGCGACTTCATCGATGCCGCGCGTGCTGAAGAAATAGGTCTCGTCAACCGGGTGGTGGACGATGCTGATCTCGAACAGACCACCCGCAACCTGGCCGGCCGCATCGCCGATAAGTCGCAATATGCGGTGCGCCTCGGCAAGGCCTCGTTCTATCGTCAGGTCGAGCAAGGCCTCGACAGCGCCTATCGCGGCACGGCCGAGGAACTGGTGTGCAATCTACTCGCGAGCGATGGCGTTGAAGGCTTGAACGCGTTTATCGAGAAGCGCGCGCCGCAATGGCAGGACCGCTGAATCGGCAGCACTGATTTCGTCTTAAGGCGCGCACCGCGCACGCCCCATCGCCCAAATCTCACGAGGAATCACCGGCATGAACGACGCCGCCCGCCACCCCTACGAGACCGATCTCGATCAGGTGCCCGCCAATTACGTGGCACTTTCGCCGCTCAGCATGATCGCGCGCGCTGCGGCGGTGTATCCCCATCGTCTGGCGGTCGTGCATGGTGCACGTCGCTTTAGTTGGTCGGAAACTTTTGCCCGCTGCCGGCGCCTGGCTTCGGCGCTCCGTAAGCGCGGCATCGGCCACGGCGACACGGTCGCAGTAATCGCCACCAACATCCCGGCCTTCTATGAAGGCCTGTTCGGCATTGCGGCCGCCGGCGCGGTCATCAACCCGATCAATATTCGTCTCGATGCCGAGGCGATTGCCTTCATCCTCGATCACGGCGAGGCCAAAGTCGTGCTGGTCGACACCGAGTTCGCCCAGGTCACGCGCGAGGCACTGGCCATGGCCAAGGTCAAACCGTTGGTCATCGATATCGCCGATGAAGAGGCGCCCTGCCATGACCGCATCGGTGTCATGGAATACGAAGACTTCATCGCTAGCGGCGACGCCGATTTCCCGTGGGTGTTACCGGACAACGAATGGCAGGCCATGGCGCTCTGTTATACCTCCGGCACGACCGGCAATCCGAAAGGCGTGGTCTATCACCATCGCGGCGCCTATCTGAACGCCATCGGCTGCGCCATGGCGTGGAATATGGTTCATCACCCGGTCTACCTGTGGACCCTGCCGATGTTCCACTGCTGCGGTTGGACCTTCCCGTGGACCATTGCCGCATTGGCTGGCACCAACATCTGCCTGCGCCGCGTCGCCGCCAAGCCGATCTACGATGCTATCGCCGCGCACAAGGTCACACATTTCTGCGGCGCGCCCATCGTTCTCAATTTCATCATCCACGCGCGCGCCGAAGACAAATGTCCGCTGCCCCATACCATCGAGGTGATGACCGCCGGCGCGGCACCACCGGCGGCCATTTTGCGTGCCATGCAAGCCAGCGGCTTTCACATCACCCACACCTATGGTCTGACCGAGGTCTACGGCCCGGCAGTATTCAACGCACCGCAGGACGACTGGGCGCAACTGGATGCAGAAGCCTACGCCGAGAAGCTCATTCGACAGGGCGTGCGCTATCACGTGCTGGAAGATCTGGACGTGATGGATCCAGAGACCATGCAGTCTGTGCCGCGCGATGGTGAAACCCTCGGCGAAGTGATGTTCAAGGGCAATGTGGTGATGCGCGGCTATCTCAAGAACAAGAAAGCCACCGAGGAATCACTGGCCGGCGGTTATTTCCATTCCGGCGATCTGGCGGTGATCTACCCGGATGGTTACATCCAGATAAAAGATCGCTCGAAGGACATCATCATCTCGGGTGGTGAGAACATTTCGTCGATCGAAGTCGAGGAAGTGCTGTACAAGCATCCCGATATTCTCGAAGCAGCGGTAGTCGCGCGCCCCGACGAAAAATGGGGCGAAACGCCGTGCGCCTTCGTGACCCTAAAGGCGACTGCGGGTGAGGTCAGTACCCAGCAGATCATCGCCTACTGCCGCGAGAAACTCGCGCACTTCAAGGCGCCGAAGACCGTCGTGTTCTGCGAACTGCCGAAGACCGCGACCGGTAAGATTCAGAAGTTCAAGTTGCGGAAAGATGCCGAGGCGATGGGCAGTCCGTAGAGATTGGTAGGTGCGAATTCATTCGCACATTCCCTTCCACGACACGAAACCGTGGGGCCGCAATTTAATGTGCGAATGAATTCGCACCAACATGAACAGCCAGGGTGCTTCGACTTTCTTACGCGCCTCATAAGCCTTGATGTCATCGGCGTATTGCAACGACAGGCCGATGTCGTCCAGACCATGCAACAGACGCTCCTTCAGATCTGTCTTGAATTCGAAGGTGAACACCACGCCGCCGGGTGTAGTGACCGTTTGCGCGACGAGATCGACAGCGAGTTTGTAACCCGGCGCGGCCGCCACTTCCTGAAACAACTGCTCGACCACCGCTTCCGGCAAGGTCAAGGGCAGCAAACCGTTCTTGCACGAGTTACCGAAGAAGATGTCGGCATAGCTGGGTGCAATCAGCGCGCGGATGCCGAAATCGTAGAGCGCCCAGGGTGCATGCTCGCGCGATGATCCGCAGCCGAAGTTGGCGCGCGCCAGCAGGATCTCAGCGCCCTGGTAGCGGGCCTGATTCAAGGCGAACGCCGCGTTCAACGGCCGCTTGCTGTTGTCTTGATGCGGTTCGCCCTTGTCAAGATAACGCCATTCGTCAAACAGGTTCGGACCGAAACCGGTGCGCTTGATCGACTTCAGGAACTGCTTGGGAATGATCGCGTCGGTATCGACATTGGGACGATCGATGGGCACGACCAGGCCGTGCAATTGGGTGAATGCCTGCATGATTCAGAACTCCCGCACGTCGACGAAATGCCCGGCGATACCAGCTGCCGCGGCCATCGCCGGGCTGACCAGATGGGTGCGCCCATTGCGCCCCTGACGGCCTTCGAAATTACGATTCGAGGTGCTTGCACAACGCTCGCCCGGCGCCAGCTGGTCGGGATTCATACCCAGACACATCGAACAACCCGGTTCGCGCCAATCGAAGCCCGCCGCGCGAAAGATCTTGTCCAGACCTTCGGCTTCCGCCTGTTGCTTGACCAAGCCTGAGCCCGGTACCACCAGCGCGGCCTTGACCGACGCGGCGCGCTGTTTGCCTTTCACCACCTCCGCCGCCGCGCGCAGATCTTCGATACGGGCGTTGGTGCATGAACCGATGAAGACCTTGTCGATAGCAATCGCCGTGATCGGCGTGCCTGGTTTTAGATCCATGTACTTGAGGGCATTGCGCATGCCAATACGGTGAGTCTCATCGCTGGCGGCTTCCGGGTCCGGTACGACGTCGCCGATCGCGACCACCATTTCGGGTGAAGTGCCCCACGACACTTGCGGCTCGACCGCGCTGCCATCGAGAGTGATCTCAGTGTCGAATTTCGCATTGGCATCGGAATGCAGGTCCTGCCATTGCGCAACAGCGCGCTCCCAATCGGCGCCACTGGGCGTGTAAGGGCGCCCCTTGACGTAATCGCGGGTGATGTCGTCGAAAGCCACCATGCCGGCACGGCCGCCGGCCTCGATGGACATATTGCACACCGTCATGCGGCCTTCCATGCTCATCGCGCGCAGTACCGGGCCGGCGTATTCGATGGTATGGCCGGTGGCACCGGCGGTGCCGATCACGCCAATGATATGCAGGATCAGATCCTTGGCCGTCACACCACGCTTCAAAGCGCCGTTGACGGTGATGCGCATATTCTTGGCTTTGCTCAAAACTAGGCACTGGGTAGCGAATACGTGCTCCACTTCCGAGGTGCCGATACCGAAGGCCAAGGTCGCGAGCGCGCCATTGGTGGCGGTATGGGAATCCCCACACACGATAGTCATGCCGGGCAGACTCCAGCCTTGCTCGGGGCCGGTGACGTGCACAATGCCCTGACGGATGTCGCCGATGTCGTGATGCACAATGCCGTAGGTCTTGCAGTTCTTGGACAGCGTATCGAGCTGTAGCCGCGCGATCGGATCCTTGATGTTCGTGACGTCCTCGGTCGGCACGTTGTGATCCGATACCGCCTTAGTCGCGGCCACGCGCCACAGCGGCCGGCCAGCCAGTTCCAGACCCTCGAAGGCCTGCGGGGTAGTGACTTCATGGGCGATGTGGCGGTCGATGTAGACCAGTGCCGAACCATCGTCGAAGGCGCGCACGAGATGGGACTGCCAGAGCTTGTCGTAAAGTGTTTTTCCAGTCATGGGTGACGCCCGCGCTTGCGAAGGGGCGGCTAGTCTACCATCGCCGCCGCAGCTTGCGCGGCAGCGTGGCGCGGCCCAGAGCCATGCTTGGGAAGGCCACGCTAACTCAGCTAACATGCCCCGCCACCGCGCCCTGCGATGGCCCTGGAGGCAAGCACCGATGCACCACAAGAAACGCATGCTAGCGGGCCTCCTGCTGCTGGCCAGCTGCACCGCGCAGGCCGATTTCAACGAGGGTGTGGTGGCCCTCCTGGCGGGCAAGTTCGAGACCGCATTGCAGGTCTTCGTGCCCCTCGCCGAGACCAATAACCACGCCTATGCCCAGTACTTCCTGGCACGTATGTACGA
Source organism: Pseudomonadota bacterium (assembly GCA_031362345.1). GTDB lineage: Bacteria > Pseudomonadota > Gammaproteobacteria > JADJYF01. The sequence goes on along the minus strand of JANLSI010000061.1, from coordinate 1,477 downwards.
ACAGGGTGAAGGCGTGGCGCAGGACCGCAAAGTTGCCGCCAAGTGGTACCGCAAAGCGGCCGAGCAAGGCGTTAACGACGCGCAGTTCCGTCTCGCTACGATGTACGAAAATGGTGAAGGCTTGCCCAAGGACATGGAATACGCCTATGGCTGGTACAGTGTCGCGGCGCATCTCGGCAGTACGAAGGCCGGCCCGGCGCTGGAGCGCACCAAGGCCCAGATGCGTGAGGACGAGTGGGTACAGGCCGACAAACTCTCGCGCGATTTGATTGCGAAGTACGGCGTGGTGCCGCAGGGGACGTCGCGCACGCAATGAGCGCCGCTTGATAAGCGGGTTTAGACTCGCAGGTTGACGTAGCTGCCCTTGGTGCGCGAATCGACCGCGCCCCCCATGCGCTCGATGAGCGCACTCAGCAGCCCAGCGGGGGAACTCTGCTGGGCCGCTCGTTGTCGCAGGTCGGCGAGCGGTCGCACATAAAAATTGGAACTCAAACCGGCGCGCTCATCGCGTGGGGCGTCGGCGCTAAAGCGGCGGTAGGACGCCGACCGTGCGCTGTCTATGCCGCCCGCTGAACGTACCGCGCCGATAGTCATCGCGCCGTCCCCGCCCTATTCCTTGCCGCTGCGCTTGCGCGCGCGGGCTTTGGGCGTATCTGTCGGGGTATCGACCAATTGCATCAGCTTGTCGAGGTTGGCGAGCGAGTGCATATGCAGATAAATCAGGTCCAGATAACCGAGCGTCATGAGTTCTTTGAGCTGCTCGCCGCTCAGTTTCTCCAGCCGCTCGCGTGTGACGCAGAAGAACCCGCTCAGGGAGTAGGTGCCGCCAGAGTTTAGCGAAATATTCGCCTGGGTGGAATCCAGCAGGTCGGCCTTGACGAGGGCTTCACAAAATTTGGCAGTCACCTGGGTCGCCAGCAGGAAGTCCTGCAGAAACTTGACGCTGGTGGCCAGGTAGGGACTCTGCTCGCCGCCCTCAACCAGCAGGCGTTCGCCCTCCTTGGCGGTATTGAAACCCGAATAGGACTCATCGATGCAGACCGTGAATTGCTCAGCATTGCTCTCTGTGTTGGCCAGGATGTAGGGATATCGGCGCAGATAGGCCGGTACATAATTGCCGAGCCAGGCACCATCGGCGCCGATCAGCAGGTTCTGATCGGTGGCGATACCAAGCAGTGCGGTCGGCACCGCCGTACCGTTGCCGTCACGCGCAAAAACCACCGCGTACTCGCGCGCCGCCACTGCGAATTCGCTGGCCGACAGATAAACGGAATTGGTACCGGCGGCAAAGGAATAGCCTTGGTCGGCATCCACATACCAGTCGGCATGACGCTCGCGGTTGAGGGCCGTGACATTGCGATACAGGAGCGGCAAAAGGGCTTCAGACATGTCAATACCGGCGATGCAGGGTGGGAAGAATGACCTCGCCGCTCCAGATCACGGCGCCTTCGGCGTCGAGCCGGACGAGGCCTGCTAA
>JANLSI010000040.1:0-1958 GCA_031362345.1 Pseudomonadota bacterium | reverse complement strand
CGGCACTGTCTGCGGCGGCGAGCAAGCTGGCCAACGCGTCGGGCGCAGCCATGGCGTCGTCGTCCATCATCCACACCCATGCGGCGCCCTGCGCTAGCGCGCGTTCGAGGCCAGCAGCGAAGCCACCCGCGCCGCCGCGATTGTCGGGCAAGCAGTGATAGTCGACCTCCGCACGTGCCAGCCAGCCCGCGTCGCGCAAGGCTTCCCAGGTGCCATCTGTCGAAGCGTTATCGACGATGTGGATGCGTTCGAGCCGCTGCGTCTGGGCGGCCAGCGCCGTCAGACATTCGAGCAGCAAGCGGCGCCGGTTGTAGGTGACGACGACCACTGCGGTGCGCAGGTCCGGGCCGCTCACATCGTCCCTAGCGGGCAGGCACGACTGGCGCACACCACGAAACCGTAATGCGCGCAGCGTTGCAGATAGGACCACACGCAAAGAACAGTCACCCACGCGCTGCGACGGCGTGCCTCATCTTGGATCCACAGCACCTTCATGGCGCGCATTCGCTCTACAATGGCTGCGTCTCACGCTATGGCGCGAGGCGCGTGCTTGTCAACGCGAGCGCTGGCGCTGCGAATTCGTTCGCCCACCCGCGCGGCTCAAGGCCGGCATTGTTCTTGCTCGGGATCGGAGCTGGCACTTATCCTGAGTCTCAATCTGGAGGACTTCCCATGCCCGATCTCTTCAGTCCTTACACGCTCAAGGGTGTAACGCTGCGCAACCGTATCGCCATGTCGCCGATGACCATGTACCGCTCGGTCGATGGTCTCATGAACGACTTCCACATCATGCTCATGGGATCGCGCGCGGCGGGTGGCTTTGGCCTGGTGTTTCCCGAACAGCTCGCCATCACACCTGACGGCCGCACCAGCGTCGGCTGCGGTGGCATTTACGCAGATGCGCAGATCGACGGCTTGCGCCGCGTCACCGATATCATCAAGGACATGGGCGCCGTACCGGCCATCCAGCTCGGCCATACCGGCCGCAAGGGCAGCGAAGTGAAACCCTGGGAGGGTGGCGCGCAATTGCCGCCCGATCATCCCGATGGTTGGCCGGTGGTCGGCCCATCGGCCATTCCCTACGGCGGCAAATACCAATATCCCGTGCATGCCCTGAGCCGCGACGAAATCAAGGCCATTCATCGCGCCTATGCCGATGCCGCGCGCCGTGCTGCCGATGCCGGCTTTCAATGGCTGGAGCTGCATTTCGCCCACGGTTACCTGGGATCGAGTTTCTTCTCGCCGCTCGCCAACCAGCGCGACGACGAATACGGCGGCAGCCTCGAAAACCGCGTGCGCTTTCACCTCGAAGCGATCGACGCGGTGCGCGCGGTATGGCCGGAGCGCTATCCCTTGACCATGCGACTGGGCTCCGACGACTTGCACGAACGTGGCGTGCAGTTCGACGAATCGATCATCGCCGTCGCCATGATGAAGCAGCATGGGCTGGATCTGGCCGACCTCAGCGTCGGCTTCAATACTGACGACATGCGCGAGAAGCCCTTTGCCGAAATCGGTTTCATGCTGGAACGCGCCAAACGCCTGCGCGAAGAAGTGGGCATACCGGTCGCGACCAGCTGGAATCTCGGCATCCCGGCGCTGGCCGATCGCATCATCCGCGAACAAGTCATCGATGTCGTACTACTCGGTCGACCGGCATTGTCCAACCCGCACTGGCCGGTGTGGGCGGCGCGCGAGTTGCAACAACCCGATCCCTTCGCCCTGGTGCCCGAGGACTGGGGCTGGTGGTTGAGGAATTTCCGCGCCCATGATTCCTGCATCGGCTGGCCGCTGGCAGAGCAGGCCGAGACGGAAATCAAGGCTGAGTTTTTGAAAAGCGCCTGAGTCCCACCGCGCGCCGCGAATCTGCCATGCGCGCGGCATCTAGCGGCTGAAGCGTTCGGCAAAGCGGGCCTGTCGATACTCTGTGGGTCCGACTTCAGTCGGACATTCCGTTC
>JANLSI010000026.1:0-9495 GCA_031362345.1 Pseudomonadota bacterium | reverse complement strand
ACGATCGTACGCGGCGGGTGATGGCGCGCGCGCTATCGCCCCAGGCCATACGCACACTGCAACCGCAGTTCGAACAGGTCGCGGCGCGTCTGGTGGATGAGGCGCTCGCGAGGGGCGAGGTCGAGGGCGTGAGCGCATTGGCAGCGGCTTTCCCGCTCGAAGTATTTGGTGACGCGGTGGGCGTGGCGCGCGAAGAGCGCGAGCGGCTGCTGTTGTACGGCAATATGGTGTTCGACGCGCTGGGGCCGGACAACGCAGCACGCCGCGCATCACTGGCCCATGCCGCCGACGTCGTACCGTGGATTACCGCACGCTGCGCGCGCGATGAATTGCGTGACGACGGTTTAGGCGCCGCCATCTATGCCGCCGCCGAGGTCGGCGATGTCAGTCGCGATGAGGCTTCGCTATTGGTGCGCTCGTTGCTCTCGGCCGGCATCGACACCACGGTCGCGACCCTCGCCAATGTGCTGTTCTGTTGCGCTGAATATCCCCAGCAGTGGGCCAAGCTGCGCGCCGATCCGGCTCTGATCTCCGCCACCATCGACGAAGTACTGCGCTATGCATCGCCGGTGCACACCTTCTGCCGCACCAGTACCGAAGCCGTGCCGTTCGGCGCAGCCACCCTGCCGGCCGATACCAAGCTGTTGTGCGTCATGGCGGCAGCTAATCGTGACCCAGCGCGTTGGGCCGACCCCGAGTGCTTTGACATCACGCGCCCGTCGCAGCCCCACGTGGCCTTTGGCAGCGGCATCCACGTCTGCGTCGGCCAGCACCTTGCGCGTCAGGAAATCACCGTGCTGCTGGGCGCGCTGGTGGCGCGCGTGGCGCACATCGAGCCGGCCGGCACGCCGCACTGGCGCGCCGGCAACGCCGTGCGCACCTTGGCCCGTCTGCCGTTACGCTTGCACGCCGCCTGAGCGCTGCTCTTAGAGTCTGAAGACCGAGACCTCCTCCTGCACTTCCTGCTCAGAATTTTCGATCCCATCTGACAGGTACGGTGATCCGCGATGGTCTATAGAGCGGCCGTTCGGATAACGCAGGGCTAGTCCCGGTTCGACCCGATCCGGACTGCCACATTAGAACCTTGAGTTGCACCGAACCGAATTTTAGGAGCCAACCCAATCCGTCATAAAAACGAAATCGCCCGAAGGCGACTCGCATGCGTCAGGAGCGCATATTTCAGGCAGCGCGGCGACGCGCAAAACCTAAACCGCTTAACGCTGTGCCGAGCAACCAGATTGCGGCCGGAATAGGAACGGCGGCAATGGAGACGCCGTCCAGACCCACATCAAACGCCTGATTCACAACTGAGAACTGCAGCGTTGCGGACGTGGCAGTTGGGACGAAGTGATACTGGTTAACACCCCAATTCTGCCAAAATAAAGTATTCGTCGGTAAACTTGTAAAGGTCTGCGGAGCACTATCAGAACCATCAGTAAACCCAACGGTAATGTCCTGTGTAGCGGTCTCGCCTTCTGCCGCGAGCAAAAAGCTAACCGTATAGGTTTGGCCAATAGTCAGCCCGGCTATCGTCTGGGACCATGCAGCAGTTCCGGTCGGGCCAAATCCCCCGCCGAGCGTGACGAATTGATTTCCGTCGCCGGCTAAGGCTGTGTTAGTACCGCCGCAGCATTGGGGGCCTGAGCGCGCAATCAGAAGATCGCCCGCGGACCCAGTGTGCGTCCACCCCGGAATATCCGCAGGATTGGAACTGAATTGTGCATTGATTTGGACGTCTTCGAAGCTGCCATTTTGGACCAAGCTAGCTTGAGCACTAGTGGCCAATAATACGGCCAACGTTATTCCGGGCAGTTGCCATGTTCGCGGCAGGATGATGATCATCGGTCTTCTCCATAATTTGAGGGTTGGCTACCACGTTCCATCACTAGGCTGTATTCGTCTGCCCGGCGGTTCACAGTTACTCGAACCGTAACAATCATTAACAAGTTGGCCCTCAGCGATTCCCATCACAATCGTCCGTTCTCTAGCATCCCCAGCAGCCCCGATAGAGCTGAGTAGGTAACTGCAGATGGCCGGACTGAGACAGTAGCTCTGGTTCGACAAGCGACTGCCACCCTCCAGATACCGGTCGTTCAACGGCCGACACTGCTGCCTGACCAAGTCCCAACGTCAACTCGGACTTGTCAGTTTAGTTCTGAGCTTCTACACCTTAAACCATCACTTCGGCGAGAAAATTCACCAGGCTAGCCCACGAGCGACGTTCGGCCCGTGGCTGGTAAACGGTGCCGGCTGCGGGGTTATTGGCTGCGGGGTTGGTAAAGGAATGCATGGTTGCGCCGTAGGCATGGACTTGCCAGTCGACATTGGCCGTACTCATCTCGCCCTCGAATTCGACTACTTGCTCGACGGATACCATGGGGTCGTCGTGACCATGCAGGACCAACACTTTGGCAGTGATCTTGCCGTTTTCGATTTTGTCGGGCTTAGCCAGCAGGCCGTGGAAACTGACCACGCCACGCACATCGGCACCGGCGCGCGCCAGATCCAGCACGCACAGACCACCGAAGCAAAAGCCCATGGCGGCGACGCGCCCAGTGTCTATATCTGCCTGTTCACGCAGTGCTGCCAGGGCCGCGAGTTGGCGCCCCTGCAGCATGCGGCGGTCGTTCATGAAGGGCGTCATGAGTTTAGTGTTCTGTTCTGGCGTAGTGCCGAGCACGTTCTTGCCATACATATCGAGCGCAAAGCCGGCATAGCCAAGCGCCGCCAGGGCACGGGCCTTGGCCTGCTCGAACTCACTGCGACCCGCCCAGGCGTGGGAGATCATGACCGCCGGGCGGGGCCCAGTGCGGGTTTCATCCCACGCTAGATAACCTTCCAGCAGGGTACCGTTATGCATGTATTCGATCAGGCGTTCGCGCATGAAAACCTCGCTTTTGTAGGGGTGACGGCCGACCGACAGGGGCTCGTCCGAGCGGCCACAAGCGTCACTATTAATACCTCAAGTTTGTCATAGTTCGGCCGCTGCACAGGGACAGTCCAGCACGGCGTGCCTATACTCCGCCCCCAAGGTAACCTGCTGTGTGATGGATCCAGAAGGCCCAAGTACTACAGAGAAAGTGACGCGCCCGCCATGTTGAACGTCACCAGTGTGCTGACATCGATAGTCAGCGAATGCGCCACCGAGCACTTCCGTGCACTGTACCCGCGTGCTTCGGGCGCGCGGCTCGATCTCGCCGTGACGGTCGCCCATACCGCGCTGGCCACGATCGCACGCAGTGATGCGCTCTATCACAACGTCGAACATACCGCCCATGTCACCCTGGTTGGCCTGCAGATCCTGAAGGCCAAGCAGGAGCGCGAACGGGTGGTGTCGCCCGAGACCTGGTGTAATACCGTCATCGCACTGTTGTGTCACGACATCGGCTACGTTCGCGGTCTGTGTCGCGCTGACAGTTCCAATGCGCTTGCGACCGGGCTTGAGGGCCAGACCTTCCGCGCTGTGACAGGCACCAGTGACGCGGTATTGATGCCTGTCCACGTCAATCGCGGCAAGCGTTTCATCGACGAACATTTTTTCGACAGCGATCTGGTCGATGCCCACTTCGTCAATGCCTGCATCGAACGCACGCGCTTTCCCGTACCGGACGATCCCTGGTATGCCCAGACCGATGATTATCCTGGGCTGGTGCGCGCCGCCGATCTGGTCGGGCAGTTGAGCGACCCGCGTTACCTGAGCAAGCTGTCGGCAATTTTCTACGAATTCGAAGAGATCGGATTCAACAACGCCTTGGGCTATAACCGCCCGGGTGATCTGCTGACGGCCTACCCGACTTTCTTCGACAAGAGCGTCGCGCCCTACATCGGCGTCGCCGCCAGTTATCTCGAAGGCAGCGCCGAAGGGCGCGACATCCTGAGCCACCTCTATGGCAACTTGGCCACCGCTCGCGCGGGTCTGCCTGGCGAGTTGCGCGCAGTCGCCAACCGCTGATTTTCCCCGCGCGTGCCCACGGGCAGATCACCGCGCGCGTCCATCCCCTGAATGTCAGCCGCGCGTCTCGCGAACGGGCGTGGGAGTAAGGGTAAAGCGCGCCGCGACTTCGCGCGCGTGTGCGGTTTCGCGCGCAATCCACGGCCCATCCTGCCCGAGCTCGGCGGCCATGATGGCAGCGACGCGCGGTGCGATGTCCGCCGCTGCGCGCGCGTCAATGAACAAGGCACGAGTGTGATAGGCCAGCGCGTCGGCGACGGTCAAGGCCATCTCGGCGCGCGCCGCCCAGGCAAAATGCGCGCCGCTATAGGGCAAGGCCTCGTGCAGCGCGGCGGCCAGTGCCGGCTGTTCAATCGTGAGCTGGGTGACGCCGCGGGCGGGAAAGCCAAGCGCATCCACACCACCGCGCTGGGCGTCTTGCGACAACAGCGCGAGTTCGTCGGTACGGGCCGCCGAGGCCCGTAGGCCGACGCTTTTCAGCGCCTCGTCCACGCACTGCTCGGCGACGCGCCGATAGGTTGTCCATTTGCCGCCGCTCACGGTTACCAAGCCCGACTCATCGATCGTAATCGCATGCTCGCGCGAGACTTTCGACGAGCGGCCACTACCGGGCGCGGCCGCCAGTGGTCGTAGGCCAGCAAAGCTGCTCAGCACATCGGCGCGACTCGGCGCACGGTGCAGATAGCGGGCGGTGACGGCCAGGATCATGTCGATTTCCTGCTGCAGGGGTACCGGCGGATCGTCGAATTTTGTAAGCGCGGTATCGGTGGTGCCAAGCAGCACCTGGCCATGCCAGGGAATGACGAACATCACGCGGCCGTCGGGTGTGCGTGGCAGTACCAGGGCGTGATCGGAAGCATGGAAGCGTCGTGGCACCACCAGATGGGTACCCTGACTCGGCAATACTTCGGCGCTAATGTTGTTATCGGCGAGACGGCGCACAGCATCGCCGTGCACCCCGGTCGCGTTGATCACCACGCGCGCTTCGAATTCATAGTGGTGCCCGCTCATGGTATCGAGTGCGGTGATGCCGCGTAGCTGGCCGCGCTTGTTGCTGGACAAGGCCACCACCGCCATGTGATTCAGCAGGGTCGCGCCACGCGCCGCTGCGCTGTGCAATATGGCGAACAACAGGCGTGTGTCGTCGAACTGCGCATCGGTGAAGAGCACACCGCCAGCCAGCGGTGCGCGGCCCAGTTGCGGTGCCAGGCGCCGCGTTTCGCTGACGCTCAATACACGACTGTCACCCAGCTTGTGCGCGCCAGCCAACCAGTCGTAGAGCTTCAGTCCGCCCGCGAACTTGTAGAGCTCGAAGCGCGTCGCGGCCGGGATCACGAAGGGCAGGGGCTTGACCAGGCCGGGCGCATTTTTCAGCAGCAGTGCGCGTTCGTGCAGGGCCTCGCGCACCAGGCCGAACTGCGCAAGAGCGAGATAGCGAATACCGCCGTGGATGAGCTTAGTGCTACGCGAAGAAGTCCCGCAGCCAAAGGCGGCGCGTTCCAGCAACAGCACTTCGAGACCGCGGTTCGCGCAATCCAGGGCGATGCCCGCGCCGTTGGCGCCGCCGCCAATGACGATGACGTCGTAGGGCAAACGTCGTGCTGTGGCACTGGTCAGGAAGGCGGCGCGCTGCATGGCCTTATTGCGTCCAGCCGCGCGCGCGTTCAATGGCCCGCCGCCAGTCGTGGCGGCCGGCCTCGACGCGGGCACGTAGGGCCTGCGGTGTGAAGTGCGCCTCGGCCACCCACGTGGCGGCCAGTTCGGCGCGATCGCGAACCAGGCCGACGCCGAGCGCAGCGAGCTGCGCGGCGCCATAGGCGGTGCATTCTTTGAGGCGCGGTCGCACGATAGTCACACCGAGCACATCGGCCTGGATCTGCATCAGCAGATCGTTGGCGCTGGCGCCGCCATCGACGCGTAGCTCGGTGAGCGCGAGGCCGGCATCGGCCGTCATGGCTGCGCCGACATCGGCGACTTGCCAGGCGATGGCATCGAGGGCCGCGCGCGCAATATGGGCGCGGCTGGTACCACGGCTCATGCCGATCAGCAGTGCGCGCGCGGCGGGGTCCCAGTGCGGCGCACCGAGGCCGGTGAAGGCGGGGACCAGCACCACACCGTCGCTGTCAGTAACGCTCGCTGCCAAGGCTTCGATGTCGGCCGCGTGCGCCACGATACCGAGTCCATCGCGCAACCACTGCACGATGGCGCCGCCCATGAACACGCTGCCTTCGAGTGCATATTCAGTAATGCCGTCGATGCGGGTAGCGACCGTTGTCACCAGACCGTGGGTTGAGCGCGCGCGCTTGCGGCCGGTCGCCATCAAAATGAAACAGCCGGTGCCATAGGTGCATTTCGCCATGCCCGGTACGAAGCAGGCCTGTCCGAACAGCGCGGCCTGCTGATCGCCCGCCACGCCGGCGATGGGAATCTCAGATCCAAACACCGTGGTGGTGGCGCACACACCGCTGCTATCGACCACACGCGGCAGCAATGCACGGGGAATGTTCCACAGCGCGAGCAGCTCGTCGCTCCAATCACCGCGTTCGATATCGTAGAGCAAGGTGCGCGAAGCATTGGTGGCGTCGGTGACATGCACGCGACCCGCAGTCAGATGCCAGATCAGCCAGCTGTCGACGGTGCCGAAGGCCAACTCGCCACGCTCGGCACGCACGCGCAAGCGGGCATCCTGATCGAGCAGCCAGCGGATTTTCGAGGCCGAGAAATAGGCGTCCAGCAGCAGGCCCGTGCGCTCACGTATCAGCGCTTCGTGTTCACCACCACGTAGTGCCGCGCAGAGCGCAGCGGTGCGTCGGTCCTGCCACACCACCGCATTGGCGACCGGCTCGCCCGTGCAGCGATCCCACAGGATAGTGGTCTCGCGTTGATTGGTGATGCCAATGGCGCGAATCTCCCGCGCGCTTTTTCCAGCCGCAGCGAGCGCCCGGCGACCACAGTCGAACTGGGTGTCGCGCAGCACTCGTGGATCATGTTCGACCCAGCCCGGTTGGGGATAGATCTGCGGGAATTCCTGCTGGCTGATGCCCAGCACCTGCCCGGCGCTATCGAACACCAACGCGCGCGAACTGGTGGTGCCTTGGTCGAGTGCGAGGATACAGCTCATGCAGGCAAGGGATAGTTCAGCATGGTGACGGGGTCACGAGACGGCGCGCTGGGCCGCGATGACGCGATCGGGATAGTCGGAAAACACGCCATCGACACCGGCGGCGCGGCAGCGCGCGATGTCTGCGTTCGCGTTGACGGTATAGACATAGACCGCCAGACCTTGTGCTTGCGCGCGCGAGACGGCGGCGGCATCGAGTGCGCGGAGCGGCATATGCAATGACTTCGCGCCCAGCTCCAGCGCGCGGGCCAGCGCGGACTCGAAGGCTTCCTCGTACAACAGACCGAAGCCCATCGTGCCGCGCAGACGGGCCAGCACGGCACTGGTCTCGATGTCGAAGGACGATAGCAGGATGCGCGCACGCCAGGCCGGCAGAGCAGTGGTCGCGGCCAGCACGAAATCGACCACTTGCGCGGCAATGCCCGCTTCCTTGACCTCGATGTTCAGGCCGATACGTCCGCACGTCAGGGCAATGACTTCCTCCAGCAGGGGCACGCGCTCACCTTCTCCGGCGTCGAGCGCGCGCAGCGCGGCGAGGCTCATGGCCTTGTAATGGCCGTGGCCATTGGTGGTGCGCTCAAGGGTTTCGTCGTGCAGCACGATCAGCGCGCCCGCCAGCATCTGTACGTCTACCTCGACCGCGTCGGCGCCGAGCGTGAGCGCAAGGCGCAGGCTGGCCAGGGTGTTCTCGGGACGATGGCCGGCGGCGCCGCGGTGGCCGATTACCAGCATGGGTCTGTGCACTCCTTAGATATCGAGCAACGGCGCCGCGCATCAGCCTGGCCTGTATCATACTAGCGGCCGCGTCGCCGCTTAAGGGCGACGACGTGCTTCGCACCCGCGCAGTAGGCGGCATCCCCAGACCCCGGCGCGTGTTGCGCGCAAAACAACTCGAAATCACCATGACCTGGATATTCGGCTACGGCTCGCTGATCTGGCGGCCGGCCTTTGCATACGAATACAGTCGCAAGGCCGCGCTACGCGGCTGGTGCCGCCGTTTCTGGCAGGCCTCGCCCGATCATCGCGGTATACCTGCGGCGCCCGGTCGCGTCGTGACCTTGGTGCCCGATGCGGCCGCCACCTGTTGGGGCCTGGCCTTTCGCGCCCCCGCCGCGCAGTGGGGAGCCATCGTTGCCGAGCTCGATTATCGCGAGCGCAATGGTTATACGCGCACGGCGGTGGAGCTCGAATTCGAAGATGGTGAACGCACGACAGCCATCACCTATGTGGCCACGTCGGACAATCCCAGCTTCGTCGGTCCCGCGCCGCTGCCCGCCATGGCCCAGCAGATCGCTTACGCCGTGGGACCGAGCGGCAGCAATCGCGAATACCTGACGCGTCTCGCCGAGACCCTGCAGGCGCTCGATATTCACGACGACGAAGTGCAGGGGCTGCACGCCGCGCTGACAGCCTTAGCCGTCGAGCGTGGGGACTGCGTCAGATGACGAGCCAAGCCTTGTTCGCGCGTTACATCGGCATCGACTATTCCGGTGCCGAGGCGCCCGTGTCGCGTTTGCGCGGGCTACAAATCTACGAATCCGATGGCCACTCCGAAGCCGTGTCGGTGGCGCCCTTCGATAACGGTGCGCGTAACTGGTGTCGCAAGGAGGTCGCGCGTTTCATGCGCGAGCGTCTGCTGCGTGACCAACCCTGCGTGATTGGCGTCGATCACGGGTTCGCCTTGCCTTGGTCCTATATGCAGCGCCACAAGCTCGGTAGCTGGGACGAATTTCTGCGTCACTTCCATTTCCATTGGCCGACCACGCGCGATCACATGTATGTCGATTTCGTGCGCGATCAGGAACCGCCCAGCGGTACGTCCGACGAACTGCGGCTGTGCGAACGCTGGACCTCGTCGGCCAAGAGTGTGTTCCAGTTCGACATGCAGGGTTCTGTGGCGAAATCGACCCACGCCGGCATCCCCTGGCTCAAAGCTTTGCGCGACGATCGACGCTTGCGCGCGCGCACCCATTTCTGGCCCTTCGACGGTTTCGACATCAAGCCCGGCCGCTCGGTGGTGGCAGAGATCTATCCATCGATGTTCAGACGTCGTTATCCCAATAGCGATCGCACCGCCGATCAGCAGGATGCCTATGCCTGCGCGATGTGGTTGCGCGACATGGATGTGTTGGGCGCGTTACGGGATTATTTCAATCCACCGTTGACCTTGCCGGAACGGCGACGCGCACAACTCGAGGGCTGGATCCTGGGTGTGCGTTGAGCGCATGCACCAGCGGCGAGCAAGCCAAGCTGCGCGTGTGTGATCTGGGTCATCTCTTTGCGCTAGACCCGTTAGCGGCCATTGATCGCCTGGGCGCGGTACCCTATCCTCATCCTGCTGCGTTGCAACATCACTGGTTCCATGAGGAGTCCGTCGCGCCGCAACACGAATGATGGGATACCTGAGCTACATGGCGAGTGG
>JANLSI010000902.1:0-4231 GCA_031362345.1 Pseudomonadota bacterium | reverse complement strand
TGCGCGGCGGCCTGCATCTCGACATGTTGTTGCGGCGTTATTTCGTCGGTGCTTCGAAAATAATCGGGCAGCGCGGCGTGGCTCGCGTCCTCATCGCTGATCCCTTTGCGCCGTAGGAACTCGCGGTAGGCGAGAACCTCGAACGAGACGACTTCCACGGACTCCTTGGACTTTTTACCGGACCGAATAATGTTTCGAACATACCGATGCGCGAAACTCGGCTCGATCCCGTTGCTCGCATTATTGCCAAGCGATAGTGCAATCGTCCCGGTGGGCGCGATCGAGCTGTGATGGGTGAAGCGTGCGCCAACCTCGGCCAGCCGTTCGACCAGCGGCGCATCAAGCCGAGCAATCTGCTGAAGATAGCGGCTGTAGTTGGCGTGCAAGATTCGACCTGGGACTTTATCGCCGACCGCGTAGCCGTGATCACCCAATTCGGATCGGGCGCTGAAATGCGCCGGAGTCAACGTAAACAACTCCTGCATTATTGGCGCCGGTCCTTTTTCTTCCGCCAACGCCAGGGCTGCACGCCACCCGGTTAGCGCAAGTTCACGCGAAACCTCCGTCGTAAACGCGATTGCCGCCGACTCGCCATAGGGGATCTTCAGCATCGCTAACGCCGAGCCAAGCCCTAAGAATCCCATGCCGTGCCGCCGCTTGCGCGTTAATTCTGCGCGCTGTTGCGATAACGGTAACCCGTTCACTTCGACGACGTTATCGAGCATTCGCGTGAATACCGTGACGACTTCGCGAAAGCCATCCCAATCGAACCGCGCGGTCGGACCAAACGGATCGCGGACGAAGCACGTCAGGTTTATCGAACCCAGCAAGCAGGCACCGTAAGGCGGCAAGCCCTGCTCGCCGCAGGGGTTGGTCGCGCGAATGTGCTCACAGAACCAGTTGTTGTTCATCTCATTGTAGCGATCGATCAATATGAAGCCTGGTTCGGCGTAATCGTAGGTGGCGTGCATCACCGCATCCCACAACTCGCGCGCTGGCAGGCGCCGGTAGATCTTGCAGGCCACGCGCCCCTGCGCGTCGACTCGATAACCGTCGTGGCTAGGCCACGGCCGCCACACCACTTGCGCGACATTGTTCGCGTCGAGTTGCTCGATCTCGAACTCATGTTCCGTGGCGGGAAAAGCCAGCACCCATGGCGCATCTTCGCGTACCGCCTCCATGAATTCGCGCGTCACCAGCAGCGACAGATTGAACTGTCGCAAGCGGCCGTCTTCGCGCTTAGCGCGGATGAAGTCCATCACGTCAGGGTGGCCGATATCGAAGGTCGCCATCTGCGCACCGCGACGGCCGCCGGCCGAGGAAATGGTCAGGCACATGCGATCGTAGACATCCATGAACGACAGCGGCCCCGAGGTATAGGCGCCGGCACCAGCGACGAAGGCGTCGCGCGGTCGCAAGGTCGAAAATTCGTAGCCGATGCCACAGCCGGCCTTGAGGGTGAGACCCGCCTCATAGATCTTCGAGAGGATGTCATCCATCGAATCGTGCACGGTGCCCGACACCGTGCAATTGATAGTCGAGGTCGAGGGCTTGTGCGCAGCCGCACCGGCATTGGCAAGGATGCGGCCGGCCGGCAGTGCGCCGTGGCGCAAGGCCCACAAGAATTCCTGTTGCCAGTGCCGCACATCCGCCGGGCTTTCCTCGACCGCCGCCAGCGCCGCGGCGATACGCTCCAGCGTTGCGTCCGGCGTCGCATCCAGCACCTGCCCGTCGGCGGCGCGCAAGCGATATTTGCTCGCCCATATGTCATGGGCAACCGGTTGCAAAGCAAGATTCAGAAGGTCGTCAGCGGCGGCGCTACGGGTGTGTTGCAGCATGGGCTGCGCTCTCCAAAGCAGGTCGGCTAGGTAGTGTACTCGCCTCGTCGTTCGATGGCGCACTCCCGCCGGACGTCGTCGAGCCGTGGCAAGAGTTCTGTCCGAACCCCTTCCCGCAAGTGTTCGAATTCGTCTTTGAAGACTTCGGATTCTCTCATCGTCCGGAGCATCCGCGTCCTGGCCCCTCAAGTGTGTAGTTGCTCACCGTCTCGACGAATTTTTAGGGTGGCCGATTTGCACAGCCGCAGGCTGTCCCGCCCATCGAGCAGGACAACGAAGCAGACAAACACCTACACTTATCCACATAAGACCCTCTTACGGGCAGCTTCTACCCCTGGCTCATTTTTGAGTCGGCGCGGTGGAGCAGTTTTAAACCGGCGCCAACAGGCGTGCATTGCAGGAATGCGACAGTGCATGGCAAGTAGCCACAAGTTTGCAAGCTCCGACGTGGTCAGCATGTTCCCGACTCTGGTCTGGAAGCTTGCGCTAGGCCGCGGCGTGTGTGCGTCTCTCAATACGGAAATCCTCGGCGCGATCGCCGATTTACGCGGCACCGGCTTGCCGCTCGCCCCGGGCGAAAGTTGGCAATCACCGCCCGGGTTGCATCATCGACTGCGGCTGGGATCCCTCTTCGATGCGGTCCACGCCGCGGTCCACGGCGTGCTCGCTTTTTTGCGGATCGGCGCGGACGGACTCGTGATTACCGGCAGCTGGGCGACCGTGAATGCGCCCGGCGCCGCGCACACGATGCACACCCATCCGAACAACTATTTGAGCGGCGTTTATTACGTGCAGGTCGAACCGGGCGCCGACACGATCAACTTCCACGATCCGCGGCCGCAGACCGCGATCATGCGCGCCCCCGTGACGGAGCTGACGAGCGCTAACACGGATCAGGTGGTGGTGAGCGTGCGCGCTGGCGCTTTGCTGCTGTTCCCGTCGTGGCTGGCCCACTCGGTCGATGCCAATGCCAGCAGCCGTGAGCGCGTCAGCGTCAGCTTCAACTTAATGTTTCCTGAGTTCGCGGAGCATCTCGCGAAGCCCCTATGGGGAGGGGAAGAGACCTAAGGACACTGCGCGGTTCTAGCGCATCCAACGCAACCTGAGGGGGACCTTTCAGCCATGACAACGACTGGAGTTCGTCGGCCTCGCGCCTTGTTCAGCGGCAGTTTGCGCCGGCACGGGTTTTTGCCTGAAACCGATCCGCTTACGGCATTTCCCGCCGGGTCTGAAATGGCGATGCTGGATGACCTGGGTCGGGATCTGCCGAGCTTGTTGCAGGATCGCGGATTTCGCCGGTATTGCGCAGCACTGGTGCTGCCGACCTGGCCGCTGCACAGGACGCGTGCGGCCGATCTGCCGCAACTGCGCTTGTACTACGTCCGGGTCGGGTTTCTCGCGTCCGCCTACATCAATCAGGTTGGCGCGGAACCCGCGCCATGCTTGCCGCGCAACATCGCCGTGCCGTTCGCGAGCGCCTGCGCCTTGTTGCAGCGGCCGCCGATCCTAAGCTATGCCGGTTATGCGCTCTATAACTGGAAGCGGTTTCGCCGCGACGGGCCGATAGCGCTAGGGAACCTCGATACGCTACAGAATTTCGTGCACCTGTACGACGAACACTGGTTCATCCTGGTCCACGTCGAGATCGAGGCCATCGCCGCACGGATCCTCGACGCCATCGCCAAGATCCATGTCGCGCTGCCGAATGACGACTTGGCGACGATTAACGCTGCCCTGTTTGGTATTGGGGCCGCAGTTCGTGACCAAACGCAGGTCCTGCGACGGATCCCCGAGAAGATGGATCCGTCGCTCTATTACAAGACCTTTCGCCCTTATATCCGCTTCTTCGACAATGTCGTGTATGAGGGCGTGGACCAAGCGCCGAGTAATTTTCGCGGCGAGACCGGGGCGCAGAGCAGCATCATGCCCATGCTCGTGGCGTTCATGAAGATCCAGCATCGGTCCTCCATCCTAACCGACCACCTCGCGGACCTGCGTAATTACATGCCGCGTGAGCACCGTTCGGTCATCGACTCGATCGCGGCGCTGCCCGATATTCGGTCGCGCGCAGACCGCGATCCGTACAACGAGGTCCTCGATGCCATGGCCGCGTTTCGGGAAGTGCACTTCGATTGGGCGCACGAATATATCAACCGCCGGACGGACGACCCGCGCGGCACAGGTGGGACGCCCTACATGCAGTGGCTGGAACAGCTCATCGCCGAAACGCGCGCCGCCCGGATCAGATGAATCGCCCGTCACGCGCCGCGCGCGCGAAGACTACGCGAGCGGGTTAAACTTAAGCCGAACGCCGCTGTTGGTGACACCATGCCGCCGGATCACGGAAAATCTAAACCGCCCTATATCGTACGGCCGCTGACTGCGGTCCTGAC
>JANLSI010000547.1:0-5412 GCA_031362345.1 Pseudomonadota bacterium | reverse complement strand
GCAACGATCGTTAACAGTTGGTTTCGCCAGCGTCCGTTCAAGCCTCGGTAGGCGTCCGCGATTGAGACGTCCAGGTGACCGCAGTTCGCCGACTGCGGCCGCTCTCCGCAGCGCAGCATGCCCTTCGGGGTAGTTCAAGAGGTCAGAGATCTCGAACCCCCGTGGCGAGATGCGAGGCCTATCGGTTGATGTTTCAGGAGGCGCTTCCTGCCGATACCCTGACGCGATTACGGAGCGCTACAGGAGCGGGTGAGGCGGTCGGGGATAGTCGGTTCCGCGCCGCAATTGAAAGTGCACGATCGAGATCTCTGACCCCTTGTTCCTGATGCGGTTGGCGCCGTGCATGAGGGGAACAAAGGGCAGATTCTTGTTGCGAAATTTAAGCGGCGAGCTGACTGCGACCGTGCCGGCCAGCGCTGGCGCGCCGACGGCGGCCTCGATCAGACTGAGCGAACCGCCACCGCCGGGGCTCTACGCGCTCAGCACCCATCAACTGGTGTGGTCGCGCAAGCTGGAGTTTCTCACTCACGGCGGCCTCGACTGGCTGACGCGCTACGCGCCCATCGATCCCATCGGCCACTCGATTTGTCTCTATCTCTTTTCCGAGTCGCGCCGTATCGTGCCCTGACGCGTCAACATCGTCACTCGTAACGCAGGGCGTCGATCGGATCGAGGCGCGCGGCCTTGCGCGCCGGAAAGAAACCGAACACTACGCCCACCGCCACCGCGAACAGGAAGGCCAACAGAATCATGCCGGGGTCGAGGATCAGCGGCACGTTCAGCAGGTGCGCCAGGCCACTCGATGCCGCCAGCGCGATGGCGATGCCAGCCAGACCGCCGAAACTCGATAACACCACGGCCTCGATCAGGAATTGCAGCAAGACATCGCGTTGCAGCGCGCCGATGGCGAGACGAATGCCAATCTCGCGGGTCCGTTCGGTGACCGATACCAGCATGATGTTCATGATGCCGATGCCGCCCACCAGCAGGCTGACGGCCGCGACCGCGCCGAGCAGACCGGTCAGCACCTGGGTGGTGCCGGCCAGGGTGCGCGCGATCTCCTGCAGATCCATGACTGTGAAATCGTCATCTTCGCGGGCTGCGATGTGGCGCCGTTCGCGCAGCAGGCGTGTGATGTCGCGCAGTGCGATGGCGGTCGCCACACCGTCGCGCGCAGTGATCTGCATGGAGGTGATGTCCTGGTTACCGGCCACGCGCCGCCAGTAAGTGCGTAATGGCGTCAGCACCATGTCATCCTGATCCATGCCGGTGGTGGTCTGGCCCTTGGCGCGCAGGAGTCCGATGACTTGGCAGGAGACCTTGCTGAAGCGCACTTTCTCGCCGACCGGCGCGCGCGTGCCGAACAGGTTCTTACGCACGGTCTCACCCAGCAGACACACCGCTGCGCCGCCGCGCAGTTCGCCGTTGGTGAAACTGCGACCATCGGCCAAGGTCCAGTTGCCGACGCTGAAATAACGGTTGTCGACGCCGTAGATGCTGGTCAGCCAACTCTGGTTGCCGGCCACCACCGCCAGCGCGCGGGAGGCGGTCGGTGCGACGGTCGTGACGGTGTTGACGTCGCGCGCCACCGCTTCGGCGTCGGCCAGCTTGAACTGCGGCGCCTCGGTACGCTGCATACCGACACGCTGACCAGGACGCACGATGAGTAGATTGGCGCCGAGCTGTGCGATGTCGGAGGTCACACGCGCGGTTGCGCCCTTACCGATGGTGACCATGGTAATGACAGCCGCTACGCCGATCACGATGCCGAGCACGGTCAGGGACGAGCGCAGTAGATTACGACGAATGGCGCGCACGGCGAGCACCAAGGCATTGCCGATCATGGCGGCGCCTCGACTTCGATGTGGCCGTCGCGGAAATGGATAGTGCGGCGCGCGTAGGCGGCCATCTCCAGTTCGTGGGTGACCATCACGATGGTGAGCGCGCGTTCGCGATTGAGGGCGGCCAGCAGTTGCATGAGTTCATGACCGCGGGCGGTGTCGAGATTGCCGGTCGGCTCGTCGGCGAATAGCACGCTGGGTTCGGCGGCGATAGCGCGTGCGATGGCGACGCGCTGCTGCTGGCCGCCGGACAACTCATTGGGCGCGTGGCGCGCGCGATCGGCTAGACCGACCGCAGCCAGCGCGGCGAGCGCGCGGGCGCGCCGTGGCTGGGCGCGCACGCCGCGATAAATCAAGGGTAGTTCGACGTTCTCCAGCGCCGAGGTGCGCGCCAGCAGATTGAAGCCCTGGAACACGAAGCCGATGCTGTGTCTGCGCACCAGCGCGCGCTCGTCCTGACTCAGTTGACCAACATCGATGCCCTGGAAGCGATGCGTGCCACTGCTCGGCCTGTCGAGGCAGCCGAGAATATTCATGCAGGTCGATTTGCCCGATCCGCTGGGCCCCATCATGGCGACGAAATCACCGGCCGCGATGGCCAGGTCGATGCCACGCAAGGCCTCGACTGCGGCTTCGCCATGACCGTAGGTCCGGCTCACACCCTGGAGCTCGACGAGCGGCGCGCTGGCCGCCGGTGTTGGGCTCATTGCTTGGCCTGGCTGTAGTCGACCGCGACCTTCATGCCGGCTTCGAGTCCACCGCCGCTGACTGCCGTGCGTTGCTCGTCGGTAGCGCCGATGGTGACCATCACGGCCCGCGGTGTCGGTCCATCCAATACCCATAAGCGACGTTCATTGCCTTTCGGTTCTTCTGGCCGAACCGCGGCCTGGCGCGGTGGCCAGCGCATCATGAGCTTGCCGAGAATGCCGCCGTCATCGCCCGTGCGCACCGGCGCCGGTGGCACGAAACGCAACGCCGCGTTTGGCACCAGGATCGCGTCCGTGATCTCGCGCACGATGATCTCGGCAGTCGCGGTCATGCCTGGACGCAGCGCGAGATCGCCGTTGTCGACCCGCAGCACTGTGGTGTAGGTGACCACGCCGTCCTTGGTCTCGGGCGCGTAGCGGAGTTGGGTGACGGTCGCAGGAAAAGCGCGATTGGCATAGGCATCGACACCGAAACTTGCCGACTGGCCGGCCGCCACCACGCCGACATCGGCCTCGTCGACCGCAACCTGCAATTTCATCTGCGTGAGATTTTCGGCCAGCGTGAACAACAAGGGCGTCTGCATAACCGCCGCGACGGTCTGGCCGGGTTCGATAAGGCGCTTCAATACGATGCCGTCGATGGGCGAATGAATAATCGCTTTGGCGAGTTCGGTCTCGCGCTCTTCGAGGCTGGCGGTGGCGACCGTCACTTCGGCTTTGGCACTGGCGACTGCGGCTTCGGCTCGCGCCAGCGCGGCGCGTGAGGCATCGAGATCATCGGCCGAGCACATCTGCTTCTGGGCGAGTTTGGCGCAACGACCGTGCTTGAGACCGGTCTCGACCACCGTCGCCTGCGCTTCGCGCATGCGCGCTTCGGCCGATGCCAGTGAGCCGCGTGCCTGCACGGCGGTCGCTTGAAGACGCTGCGGGTCGAGTCGCGCCAACACCTGGCCGCGTTTGACGGTGTCGTTGAAGTCCACCAGCACCGCGTCCACTGTGCCCGACAATTCGCTGCCGACATCGACCTGGTTCAAGGGTTGCAAAGTGCCGGTGGCAGTGACCTTGACGGTCAGATCGCCGCGCGTGACATCAGCACCGATGTATTCGATGACGGGTCCCGCGCTGACCTCGGTGCGCTGACGCAAGAGCTGCATGACCGCGGCCAGCAGCACCGCGCCGGCCAGCAGCCATAACAGCGTTGAGCGCCGCCGCGTGGCACGTGCCGTGCGCAGCACCGCGTCGAGATCGGTCGTAGCGAGACTAGGGGGACGATTCATAGTGAAGGCTTACGACGCATAGTCGAGAACGGATGGGTGACGGCATTCACCGGAACAGCACCAGCGCCTTGGTGAGTGTGTTCCACAGGCCCCAGGCGAGCGGTAGGCCGACCAGCAGCCACAAGGCCGCGACCCCTAGTGGTGAGCTCGGCGCAGCGAGGTCGTTTGTATTGGCGCTAGTCGGCACGGTCAGGTCGTGGGCGAGATGGCGCTCGGCGGCCAGTTCGGCCTCGCTCATGAAGTAGTGCGCGGCCACTGGCCGCACCAGCAGATTGCACAGCAAGCCACCCGCCAGCAGGGCGGCGAGCACATACATCGTCGTGTCGTAGGCGGCACTCTTGGGCATGCCGGCCTTGATCTGCGCGTCGTTGATGTAATTGACCAGCACCGGGCCGAGAATGCCGGCCACCGACCAGGCCGTCAGCAGGCGGCCGTGGATGGCGCCGACCATCTGGGTGCCGAACATGTCGGCCAGATAGGCCGGGATAGTCGCGAAGCCGCCGCCATACAGGGTGAGAATGACGCAGAACAAAGCAACGAACAGCGCCACGTTGCCGGATGCGCCCGCACTCGGCGCCGCGCTGTAGAGCACCATGCCGAGCATGAAGAAAACCAAGTAGGTGGTCTTGCGCCCGATGTAGTCGGAGCACGCGGCCCAGGCGATGCGCCCGCCGATATTGAACAGGCTGAGCAAGCCGGTGAAGCCGGCGGCGATGGCCGCGATCTGACCGAGCTGGGGGGTATTGAGCTGATCGAATTTCACATCGAGTCCGAGCAGGCGGCCGCCGAAGATTTCCTGCAGCATGGGCGAGGCCATGCCGATCACGCCGATGCCCGCCGACACGTTCAAGCACAGCACGCCCCACAACAACCAGAACTGCGGCGTGCGCCAGGCGCGATTCACGTGGACGTGACGCGGGGTGATCATGGCGTCGTTCACGCGGGTCAGCACGGGCTGCCAGCCGCGCGGCTGCCAGCCACTCGGCGGCACGCGATAGGCGAACGCGCCGGTCAGCATGAAGAGCAGATAGATGAGGGCGAGGGTGAGGAAGGTCTGCCATACGCCAACCGACTGGGCCGTGGCGTAGTGCTTCATCAATAGGTCGGCGAGCGGTGAACCGATCATCGCACCCCCGCCAAAACCCATGATGGCCATGCCGGTCGCCATGCCGCGGCGGTCGGGAAACCATTTGATCAAGGTCGAGACCGGCGAGATATAGCCGAGGCCGAGACCGATGCCGCCGATCAAACCCGCGCCCAGCCACATCAACCACAACTGATGGGCATAAACGCCGCCTGCAGCAATCGCCAGGCCGCCGCACCAGCACAGGGCCGCCACCACACCGGCCTTGCGCGGACCCACATGCTCCAGCCAACTACCCCACAGTGCGGCGCTCGAACCGAGAAATACGAAGAACAAGGTATAAGTCCAGCCAAGCAGCGGCTTGTCCCAATCGCACTCGGTGGTGGTGAGTTTCACCAGCCAGCTCATGTCGGCCGGACACACGAGCGCGTTGGCCCCACCAATGGCGTGCATGAGTGGCAGCCAGAACACCGAAAAGCCATAGGCCATGCCTATGCACAGAT
>JANLSI010000886.1:0-9247 GCA_031362345.1 Pseudomonadota bacterium | reverse complement strand
CACGGCGTGCCGGTCTCATAGGGATAGGGATACTCGTAGTACTTGCCCTTGTAACGGAAGGTGCCGTCGGCCCAGGCCAGCTTCAGGATCTCGAAGATCTCCTGGAAGGCTTCGCGGTTCACCGCGTCGGTATCGGGTGCGCCATCTTTGGCATGCAGATCGGCGGCAGTGACGTGCAGATGCTGGGCCATGGGGTTCAGCCAGCGTGCCTGGTAACCACGGGCAAAACCACAGAAGGTGCGGCCCTTGGAGATCTGGTCCAGCCAGGCGATTTCCAGCGCCAGGCGCAAGGGATTCCAGCCCGCCAGCACGTAGCCGATGGGGCCCGCCATGATCTTCTTGGTGTTGGCCAACACGTGCTGGGTAAGCAGCGGCAGGCTGCCCATCTCGCCGCCTTCGGTATGCAGGTGATGTTCCGGGAAGGTCACCGCCTTGAAGCCGAGATCCTCGGCGAGCTGCGAAAGTTCGACGATTTCGTCGAGCATTTTCTGGAAGCGATCGTTACGGCGCGCGATAGGGCGTAGCTTTTCGCGCTCGTCCATCGTGGCCGGAATGGCCGGATAGAAAAAGAACATGAACTTCATCGGATTCCCCTTTTGGTTGGTGCGCCGGGCCAGACCTTCATCGCGGCTCGCTTTGGCACGTAGGACATGCTGAGTGTCTGCCACCCTGCCTCGACGCAGAATAGCGGATTGTGTAAATTTCTTGGCATATTACGACAGGCGCCAGGAATCGTGCATGGCGAACAAGAGGCGCAGGGCAACAGGTCTACCGGCGGCGGGTCAGCCACAGTACCTGTTCGGCAGTTCGATGTTGCGACCGACGCGGCTTGCTTTCGGTCTTGCGCCGGTCATCACGGTGCTCGAAGCTCACGGCCACGCCGTGGCGCCCCTGCTAGCAGCCGCCGACATTCCGCGCTTCGCCCTCGAAGAACCGAGCTTCCGCATTGCGTTCGAGAAAGAATTGCGCTTTGTCCGGCTCGCCCTCATGAGTCTCAAGCTGCCCAGTGCGGGACTGCTGGTCGGGCAGGGCTATCACCTCGTGCAGTTCGGCGTGCTGGGCTTGGCGGCGTCCTGTGCGCCGACGGTACGCGAGCTGTTTCACACCATTTTGATTTACCCGACCTTGGCTTGGGGCTGCATCGAGTTGTCGTTCTGGCGCGATGGTGACGAGGAATATGTCAGCTTTGACGAGACCGTCGAAGTGGCGGACTGTGCAGCATTTTTCGTCGAGCGTGACACCACGGCAACGCTGACTTTACTGCGCCAGACGCTGGGCGCGGCCCTGCAACCCCTGTCGGCACATTTTCGCCACCTGCCGCCGCCCGCAATCGAAGTCTACGAAGCGTTCTTCGGCTGTCCGGTCAGCTTTGGCGCTGGCGCCAACCAAATTCGCTTCAAGCGCACGACCTGGGACCGCGCGCCGCCCCAGGCCAATGCCATGTCCTATCGCTTCTTCGACAATCAGTGCCGCCGTCTGGCCGCCGTGATGGACGAACCATTGTGTTATGCCGACGTGGTGCGCAGCCGTCTGCGCAGCGCCACACCCATGGCCTCGCTGCCGGAGATCGTCCAATCGCTGCATCTCACCACCCGCACCCTGCAGCGGCGGTTGGACGAGGAGGGCACAAATTTTTCCGCCATCCTCGCCGACGTACGCCGAGCGCGCGCGATGGAGCTGATGGCGCGCAGTCAGCTGGGCAACAGTGCGATTGCATTGACCCTCGGCTTCGAAGACGCCAGTGCCTTTTCGCGTGCCTTCAAGAGTTGGACCGGCCAGTCGCCGCGGGACTATCGACGCCATTTATGGGATGAATCTGCGCAGCCCTGACGTGCTACGCTCGGGCTGCCAAACACGGCGTTGCGGCCGTCCGCTATGTCATTCAGCAACGAGGGGAGAATCACGTCATGTCTGTTGTCGTTCGCAAAGACTGGCTCGCGCTAGTCACCGAAGAAGCGCTTGAACCAACGCGTCGCATTGTCGATCCGCATCATCATTTTTTCGCCAAGAGCGAGGCCTACCCGCATTACGATCTGAACGATCTGCTAGCCGACACCGGCACCCATCGTGTCGAGCAGACGGTCTATCTGCAATGCTGGGAAGGCCATCGTGAGACCGGGCCCGAGCATATGAAGCCGGTTGGCGAAACCGAATGGGTGGATGGTATTGCGGCCCAGGCGCGCAAGGATCCTAAGACCGTGCAAATCGGCGCCATCATGGGCACTGGCGAATTGCGCGGCACCGAGGCCGAAGTCCACGAGTTTCTTAAAGCCCATGTTGCTGCCAGCAAACTATTCCGTGGCATTCGTCAGATCGCGGCCTTCGATGACACCGGCTCTGATTTACTCTCCATGGAAGGTGTGCCCAACGCGCGTCTCTATGATGACCCGGCCTTCCGTCGCGGCTTCAAGATCCTGTCGGACATGGGTCTAGTGTTCGACGCCTATCACTATTACCACCAGACGCCGTGCTTCACCGATTTGGCGCGCGCCTTTCCACACACCACGCTGGTGCTCGATCATCTCGGCACGCCACTCGGTGTGGGCAAATATATAGGCCGCGAGGAAGAAATTTTCACCCAATGGCAACGCGATCTGGCCGCACTCGCAAAATGCCCAAACGTGAATATGAAGCTCGGCGGCCTCGCCATGCCGTGGAATGGTTTCGGTTTTGAGTCCAAGCCCAAACCGCCAACATCCGATGAACTGGTCGCACGCCAGAATCGCTATTACCAATACGCGATCCAGACCTTCGGCCCCGAGCGCTGCATGTTCGAGAGTAATTTTCCCGTCGACAAGTGTGCGGTGTCTTATGCCGTGCTGTGGAACGCCTTCAAGAAGATCGCGGCGCCTTACAGTGAAACGGAGAAGGACGCCCTGTTCCGTGGTACTGCGGCGCGCGTCTATCGCGTCGCACCCAAGGCCTGAGCGAAAAGTAACGCGCTATTCCACGCCGTTCATGCATGCCGCTTGGCGTGGCATGAGCGGCGTATTTGCGTTGCTGCGCCGCCTTGGCGCCGGGCTAGCGGCCGATGGCATAGCACCGCGTGTGGTCAAGGCGCGCGCGCTTCTGCTACCTTGCGGCCATGGAAAACTGGATCGTCGATAACGCCAACTTGTTGTCCGGTCTGGCTGGCATCGTGACGGTCCTCAGCATCGTGCTGGCACCATTGTTACGCAGGAAGGGCACTGCGCAGTCGCTGCCGTCGGCCGCCGCTACGCCGCCGCTCATCGCCGCACGGCTGCCGTCATTGGCCGCGCCCAACGACGGACCTGGCGCCATAGCGGTGTTGCCTTTCGACAGCATTTCCCCGCACGCCAGCGATGCTCATCTCGCCGACGGTATTTCCTGTGAGATCATTTCCGCCTTGAGCCGCGCCGGCTATCAACACATTGCGCCGCGCGCCGACTGTTTCGCGCTACGCGGAAAGGGTTTGACGCTGGCGGAAACCGCAAGTCGCTTGTCGGTGCGTTATCTCGTGCACGGCAGCGTGCGCAACGACGGTGACCGTCTGCGCGTGATCGCCGAATTTGCTGACAGCACGAGCGGCCGGCAGCTATGGTCGAAGACCTATGAACGCCCGCTCACCGACATCCTCAAAGTGCAGGAAGAAATCGCGCAGGCCATCGCCAGTTCCCTAGGCGGTGAGGCTTTTCGCGCCGAGATACTGCAGCTCTCGCCCAGCACCAGCAATACCACCGCCTGGGGACTGGCGCAGAAGGCGCGTCATGACTACATGCTGGCAAGCGATGCCGATGGCATACGCGCGGCCATCGAGTCGGCGCGCAAGGCGGTGGCGCTCGATCCGAGCTACGCACTCGCCCATGGGCTGCTCGCGCAACTGCTGAGCGACCAGGTCTCGACCGCCTCGGTAACGAACATCGACGCCGTCAGGCAACAATCGCGCGCCGCGCTCGAACGGGCATTGGCCCTGGCCGGGCGCGACCCGGAAGTGTTGATGTATGCCGGACGGGTATGGATGGAACTCGGTGAGCGGGAGAAATCGGTGAGCGCCCTGCGGCTCGGCTCTAAGCTCTCGCCCTACGATCTCATGGATTGGGGCTTTCTCGCCCGCGCGCTCGCTTTTGGCAGCGAAGAAAATGCACGGGAGGCCTATGACATCGCGGTGCGCATCATCGAAATCGCACCCGAGCACCCGTGCGTGTGGACTTGGGAGATGTTCCAGGGCGTCGCCTGTCTGAACCTCGAGCGTTATGCCGAGGCGGTCGACCTGTTCCACCTGGTGGTGGAGGCCTCGCCCAAGTTCGTACGTGGGCTGATGTGTCTGGCCAATGGGCTTGCTGCCTGCGGCAAGCACGAGGAGGCGCGCGAATACATCGCGCGTGCCTTGGCGGTGAACGCCAATTTCACCGCCGCGCGCTATGCGGGTTACGTGCGCGTGCTGTCGGGTAATGATGAGTCCGCGCAGCGCCTGTTGGCGGGATTGATCAAGGCCGATTTGCTCGGCAGCTGAGCGCCGCGCCGTTCACGCCTTGAGCCGATAACCGGTCCTGAAGATCCACCACACCAGTGCCAAGCACAGCACGAAGAAGCCAGCGATGAAGGCCAGGCTGATTTCGACGGCGACATCGGCACGGCCGTTGAAGCTCCAGCGGAAACCGCTGATCAGATACACCACCGGGTTGAACAGCGCGACCTTCTGCCAGGTCGGCGGCAGCATGGCGATGGAATAAAAAGTGCCGCCGAGAAAGGTGAGTGGCGTCACCACCAGCATGGGAATGAACTGCAGCTGTTCCCAGCCATTGGCCCACACCCCGATCACGAAGCCGAACAAACAAAAACTGACTGCCGTCAGCAGCAGGAAAGACAGCATCCACCACGGATGCAGGATTTCCAGCGGCACGAACAGCGCGGCGGTGGCAAGAATCAACACCCCCAATACCACCGATTTAGTGGTCGCCGCGCCGACATAGGCCAACACGATTTCAAACGGCGAGATCGGAGCTGAGAGCAGCTCGTAGATGGTGCCGCTATATTTAGGCAGATAGATGGCGAAGGACGAATTGGAAATGCTTTCTGTCAGTACCGCCAGCATGATCAGCCCCGGCACGATGAAGGCGCCATAAGGTACGCCGTCGATACTGGTCATGCGCGAACCGATGGCCGAGCCGAACACCACGAAATAAAGCGAGGTGGTGATGACCGGTGTCGCGATACTTTGCAGCAGGGTGCGCAAAGTACGCGCCATTTCAAATTTGTAGATGGCCCACACGCCGTAGCGATTGAAGCCCGTCATGCGGATGCGGCCTGCGCGCGCTCGCCGCTGACCAGGCCGACGAAGATGTCCTCCAGCGAACTCTGCTCCGTGTTGAGATCTTTGAAGCCGATGCCAAGTTCGTCCAGACAGCGCAGTAGCGCCGGCACGTCGCTGTGTTCGGCGCGGGTGTCGAACAGATAGTGCAGTTCGTGTCCGTTGGCTTCGAGTGTCAGCTGCCACGGCGTCAGCGCCGCCGGCAAGGTGTTGAGCGGACTGTGCAGATTGAGCTTGAGGCGCTTCTGACCGAGCTTCTTCATGAGCGTGTGCTTGTCTTCGACCAGCATCAATCGGCCGTGATTGATAACGCCGACGCGGTCAGCCATCTCCTCGGCCTCTTCGATGTAATGGGTGGTGAGGATGATGGTCACACCCTGCTCGCGCAGTTCGCGCACCAGCGCCCACATGTCGCGCCGCAGTTCGACATCGACACCGGCGGTCGGCTCGTCGAGAAACAGAATACGCGGCTCATGGGACAGCGCTTTGGCGATCATCACGCGTCGCTTCATGCCGCCGGACAAAGTGTGTATGCATGCATCGCGTTTGTCCCATAGCGACAGCGCGCGCAGCATTTTCTCGATGTACACCGCATTGCGTGCGCAGCCGAACAGCCCACGGCTGTAGCTGACCGTCGCCCACACGGTTTCAAAGCTGTCGGTGGCGAGTTCTTGCGGGACCAGACCGATCAGCGCGCGCGCCGCGCGGTAGTCGCGTTGCACATCGTGGCCGCCGGCCAGCACCATGCCGGTACTGGGCGTGACAATGCCACACACGATACTGATCAAGGTGGTTTTGCCGGCGCCGTTGGGGCCGAGCAGGGCGAAGATCTCGCCTTCGTCTATGGTCAGATCGATGGCCTTCAGCGCGGTGAGGCCGCTGGCATAGGTTTTGGTCAGGCCAGAGATGGTAAGCACGCTAGTCATCGCTGGGATTGTAATCAGCGCCGGCACATTCGCCTACTCCAAGTGCGGCTAGACGCTGCATGGCAATCAACACGCGATGTGTTTCTAATAGTTCTATGCCGCGCTCCCGGCCTGTCCGCCGTTGTGACGGAGGTGCTTAACCCACTAACAATGGTTCGCGTCATGACCCCCACCTATGCAACTCTGCTGAGCACACTCGATGACGGCGTTCTCACCCTCACCCTGAACCGTCCGGACAAACTCAACGCCTGGACCTATCAACTGGGCGCGGCGCTGCGAGCCGCGATCATCGCCGCCAACGGTGACCCGCTGGTCGACGCCATGGTGGTGACCGGTGCCGGTCGCGCGTTCTGTGCCGGCGCGGATATCTCACTGGTATTCGACGCGCAGTCCAAGGACGAACCGCCCTATAAAGCCCAGGCGCAAGCCGAGGATTGGGTGGCCTTGATGCGCCGCTCCAAGCCCATCATCGCCGCCATCAATGGCGCGGCCTACGGCATTAGTCTGACCCAGACCTTGTCGATGGACCAGATCATCTGCGCCGACACGGCCAATCTGGCGCTGCCCTTTGTCAAGTTCGGTGTCACACCGGAATTGGGCAGTTCGCAGTTCGTCGCGCAGCGCTGCGGATCAGGCGTGGCGTCGGATCTGATGTTGACCGGTCGTACCCTGGGTGCCGTGGAAGCCCACCACCTCGGTCTAGTCGATAGCGTCACGGCAACCGATGCGCTGCTAGCCACGGCGCGCAGCCTGGCCCGCGCCATGGGCCAGAACCCACTGGCCACGGTGCTCGAAACTAAACGCCTGGTGAGCTTGAACGCCGTCGAGAGCGACATAGAACTGGTGTTGCGCCGGGAGTTCCAGGCGCTGGATCGCTGCTATGCCTCGGCCGAGTATCGCGAGGCGGTGAATATTTTTCTCGCAAAGCGGCCGGCAGATTTTCGCCGTGTCAGGAACAAAGCTTGAGTCAGCGGAGCGCGACCGTCGCGCTTAACCCAGATGAAACTCCACCACCGCGCCGCCGCTGCCATACAGCGGCCCGTAGCCATGCACGGTGGCGCCGCTGAAACCCCAGCCTATGCCGCCCATCACGAAGGCGCAGTGCTTGAAGCCCATATCGACCTTGGCGGCTTTCGCGTAGTCGGGACAAGCGGCGCGGAATTCATCGACCTTACCCTGCTCAAGCAAGGCCAGCATGCGGCGGTTCCAGACATCGTCAGCATCGTTGGCGATGCGGTCAGCGGCGATGTCCAGCGCACCACGAAAGAAAGAGCCCGACAATCCGCCCACGCCGATAAAGGCCACACGCCGGTCTAGTGTCTGCGCCTGCTCAGCGACTACGCGCCCCAGACCTTCGGTCGCCGACCAGTCGTGATAGAGATTATTGGCGGCGACGGTCAAGGCCATCTTGGCATTGGGATTGAGAAAATGATTGGCGACGATGGTGCCGGTATCAATTGGAAAGCCATCGTAGTCGACACCTTTGGAGCGTATGCCGATGGCGGGCGTGGCGCCGATCACAGCAGTCGTCAACGACGTATCAATGGCGATGTCATAGGGTAGCGCGCCATATTCGTGCCAGTTGTCGTCGACATGTTCGCCTTGCATGCGCGCGCGCGTCAGCCACAGTTGGTCCAACACCGCGAGCCACTGCGTGGAATAGACGATGAGGGTGTCGGGTGCGGCCTTCGCGAGCGCCGCGCCGGCGCTTTCCATGGCGGCGGCGAGCACCGCCCACGGTGGGTTGTCAC
The DNA here is from genome assembly GCA_031362345.1 of Pseudomonadota bacterium. Taxonomy (GTDB): domain Bacteria; phylum Pseudomonadota; class Gammaproteobacteria; genus JADJYF01. The sequence goes on along the minus strand of JANLSI010000886.1, from coordinate 1,298 downwards.
GCGCCACTTGGGGCAGGGGTGAACCGGGCACCAGCAGGGCGGCGACAACAGTCATGGGTGTTTCCTTGCTTGCTAGGTGCGATGCCGCGTGTCTCAGGCCGCGCGCGCCAGGCCAGCCTTGACTAGATTCCACTCCATCACCGCATTGCCCGTGCCGATCACCGTGCCATAGCCATGCAGTTCGCCCGGCAATTCGGGATAACCCATGGCGGAAAACATCCAGGTGAAAGCACCGGACTTCACTTCAGCGAATGCTTCGGCGATGAACTTCGGTAGTAGCGCAAAGGTTTCCTGCACACGGCCACGCCGCAGCAGATCAATGATGCGCATGTCCCACAGATAGCCCGCCATGTTTTCCGGATGTTCCTTCGACATATCTTCCGGCGGCTCGGGTTCTTCGTGGAAGTGGTAATGGCATAGCGTATTCGACGCCAGCAGCACCGCGCGGCGACCGGTGGCTTCAATCGCCGTGCGTGTGGCGCGGCCGAGCAGGTCCATTTCTTCGAGGCCTTCTTCGGTGCTGAGGTAATAGGGCGAGTTATTGGCCGAGATGCCGACTACTGGAATATCCCACTGCGGGCGCATCATGTGCAGGGTGGTGATGGTGCCGTAGTCGACGCGGAATTTCGGGTTGCGCATCATCTTGGTGGTGAGGCCCAGCCGCGCGCCTTCGGCAGCACAGGCTTGCGCCAGTTCGACATCGACATCGAGTTCGAACCGATAGCGGAATAGATTGGGAAAGATCGGATCGACCGATTTACCCGACAGATGCGGCACACCGAGGAAGTGATGGCCCTGCTGGGTTATCCAGTGCGGTGAATGCACTAGCAGCACGTCGGGCTGCAGTTCCTCCAGCGTCTTGCGAGCGCGCTCGTAGGCCCAGCGCAGCGGCTCCCAGCCGCCTTGTGAACGCGGCTCATTCTGCGGCGGGTTTTCGCCGTAGACCAGATGCGGCGGGTGGGGGGCAAGATAGCCAGCAATGATTTCACCCTTGCTCATGACGCGATGCTCCTGGGCTGCACGGTTTGGCCGTGGTGGAATGGGACTTAAGATAGCACCGCCCAGCGCTAGGAGCCTTTCGGACTTAGGGTGAATCTGCTGCGGCGCTGGGATGGCGGTCCATAGGTGCGCGCACCCTCGTTAAATAGCCCCGCTATTCGCCTCGAATGCGCGCACATCTGTCCTCGCTCTCCCACCGCCTCGCGACGATTCCCTAAGTCCGACAGGCTCCTAGCGCTGGGCGGTGCTATCTTAAGTCTCATTCCACCACGGCCAAACCGTGCAGCCCAGGAGCATCG
>JANLSI010000136.1:0-5315 GCA_031362345.1 Pseudomonadota bacterium | reverse complement strand
ATGAGCTCGACAGCGCTTTCAAGATCGCTGATCGCATCACGGTGCTCGATCATGGCAAGATTCTGCTGACCGGCAGCGTCGATGAGATCAGGAATTCCCCCAACGAGCGTATTCAAGATCTCTTGAACCGTCGACCCAGACCAGAAGAAATTGATGCCGATGCCTACCTGCGCCGTCTGACCGGCGGCTAGTCCTGGACCCGGGTTGCATGAAGCGAGACAACGTCAATTACCTCATGGTCGGCAGCTTCGTGGCCGTGATGGCGGTCGCGTCGGCGGTGCTGCTGTTCGCCGTCAGCGGGCGCAGCGGGCCGCTGGATACCTACTACGTGGTCTATGACAACGTCGCCGGCCTCAACCTCGGCACCGGCGTATTCTTCGAGGGTTATCGCATCGGCCAGGTCGATGCCATCACGCCTGTGCCGGCGGCGGGGGGCATGCACTACAAGCTCGCGCTCAGTGTTGAATCAGGCTGGACGATACCGCGCGACAGTGTCGCGACGGTGGCGTCATCGGGATTGATTTCGGCGGTGACCATCGATATCCACCAGAGTAAGTCCGACATCGCGCTCAAACCCGGCGATCTCATCGTTGGCCAGGGCCAGACCGATTTGTTGTCGGTGCTGAATCAGGTCGCCGGCGATTTCCGACACCTGTCCCAGGACGGACTCATGCCGCTGCTCAAGAATCTGGATATACGCATCACCGCCGTCAGCGAGGAGATCCTCAAATTCCGCCACGACGATCTGACGCCGCTGGTGACCATGCTGTACGAACGATTGGACAAGGAGGTGTTGGGCGGCACCATCGCCATCATCAAACAACTGGATGAAAGTGCGCGCGGTCTGCAGGCGGTCTTCAGTACGGCCAATCAGGACCGTGTGACGAGCATCCTCGGCCATGTCGATGGCGTGGCGGTCAATCTCAACGAACTGATTGCGCGGGTCGAGACCAGCCGCGCCGAGGCCGACAAACTGCTGGTGGCGCTCGATGCGTTGGTGACCGACAACCGCGACGAGGTCAGTGCGGGGGTCGGGGCCGCGCGGGTTTCGATGCGCGAATTGCAGGTCGCGCTTAAGACCGTCAACGAGCATCTGGGCCAGATCCTCATCAATCTGGAGGGCGGCACGCGCAACATCAACGAATTCGCGCGGACCATACGAGGCAACCCGGCGCGCTTGCTGCGCAATTCCGAAAGCGCCGAGCCGGGGCCGCAATGAAGCGTTCGCTGGCCTGCCTGCTGCTTGGTGCGCTGAGTGTGATGCTGAGCGCTTGCGGGAGTTTTGCGACGCCGCGCAAAGACCATTTCTACCGTCTACCGGAGATCGCCAGCAGCACTGAACTCAGCGCCGGCGAAGGGGTGGTCGTCTACGTACCGCCCTTTCTTGCCAGCGGCCTGCATGGCGAACGCGCCCTGATCTACGCGCATGATGATGGTACGTCGCTTGAACAGTACACTTACCACTACTGGGTCGATAGTCCGCGTTTGCTGCTGCAAGCGGCGCTGGCCGAGCGGCTGCGTGTGGGGGGCGCGCGGCGTATCGTTACCGCGCCCAGTGCCGATGCGAAGTACACGGTGCGCGGCCACATTCGTAAGTTCGAGCGGCGGGGAACGGATAAGGGCACGGCTGAGGTTAGTCTTGAGTTTGAGCTGATCGAGGCCGACAAGGACTCACCCGAATTCGCCCGCGCCTATCAGCGCAGCGTGGCATTGCCCGACGACACGATGGCGAGTTGTGCGGCCGCGCTAGGGCAGGCCGCGCAGGGCATCGTGGCGGCCTTTGCCACGGATCTGGAGACCCATTGGGCGCGTTAGGTCGCGGCACGCAGTGCGTGTTGAGCGGTGATCGCAAGTGGGTGGCCGTCAATCGGCCACGTAGTCGTTACGGTGGGCTGCCTAGTGTGGCCCCTGGTCGGAGGAGCGCAAGGCTTGGGGGCGATACTCGGCAAACTGCGAGACAACTGGAGCCGCGTCGCGATGAGCGCTGCGGTACTGGCTTTGTTCCTGCTGCACGCCACGGATGTGTGGCGAATTGAATTCATCGAGCAGATGGAGAATCTCGCCTACGACAGCCACCTTGAGTTGACCATGCCGCGCAAGGTTGACGACAGTGTGGTGATCGTCGACATCGATGAAACCAGTCTCACCGCCGAAGGGCGCTGGCCATGGTCGCGCGACAAGCTCGCCCACCTGCTCGACAGTCTTTTCCAGCAGTACAAAGTCAAGCTGGTGGGTTTCGACATTGTGTTCGCCGAAGCGGACGACAGTTCGGGCCTGAAAACCCTGGAACGGCTCGCCAAGGGCGATTTGCAGGGCAATCAGGATTTCGTCAATCGTCTGGACGTGATTCGGCCTCAGCTCGACTACGACGGCATCTTTGCCGAGACCATCCAGAAGTACAACGTGGTGCTTGGCTACTACTTCAATTTCGGTGACGGTGCCGATATCGCCAAGATCGGCGAACTGCCCGAGGCCATGTTCGAGAAGTCCGATTTCCAGGGCAAGGCCGTGCAGTTTTTGACGGCGACCGGCTATGGCGGCAACATCAAGGCCTTGCAGGCGAGCGCCCTGGGCGCCGGGCATTTCACTCCGTCCCTTGATCGTGACGGCGTAGTGCGTCGCGTGCCTATGCTGCTGCGCTATGGCGATAAGTATTACGGCTCGCTGTCACTGGAGATGGTGCGGCGCGCATTGGGCGTCGACGCCGTGGCGACGCGCTTTGAGAAGCCGCTGTTCGAGGCCCGCGGCTATGCCGGACTCGAATGGCTAATGGTCGGCAAGTTCGGCGTGCCGGTCGACAAGAACGTCAGGACCCTGGTGCCCTACCGCGGTGGCAAGGGCAGCTTTCACTACGTGTCGGCGACCGACGTGCTGAATGGCGCAGCGGACCCGAACATCTTGCAAGACCGTATCGTGCTAATCGGCACCAGCGCTCCTGGCTTGCTCGATCTCCGCGCGACACCGATGGAAAAAGCCTATCCCGGGGTCGAGGTGCACGCCAACCTGATCGCGGGCATCTTGAACGGCAAGATGCTGGAGTTTCCGGCCTACACCATGGGCGCCGAGGTGCTCATGCTACTGGTGGTCGGCATCGGCATGATTCTGGCCGGCGTGCTGTTCAGTCCTTTGAATACCACGCTCTTCACCTTCGTCGGCATCCTGTTCTATATCGGTTTCAATCACCTGGTCTGGGCTATGGGCCGGACGGTGCTGCCGCTCGCCTCGGGCATCATGATGGTGCTGATGATGTTCCTGCTGCATATGTCCTATGGCTATTTCGTCGAGGCCCGTGGCAAACGGCAGATCACCGGTCTGTTCGGGCAGTACGTGCCGCCCGAGCTGGTCGACGAGATGGCCAAGGCACCGACCGAGTACTCGCTGGAGGCGGAGAGCCGCGAACTGACGGTGCTTTTTTCGGACGTGCGCGGATTCACGACCCTATCCGAAGGCCTGTCGCCCTCGGATCTGGCCGATCTGATGAACCAGTTCCTGACCCCCATGACAGAAGTCATTCACCATTCGCGGGGCACCATCGATAAGTACATGGGCGACGCGATCATGGCTTTCTGGGGCGCGCCGCTGAAGGACTCCGAACATGCTCGCCATGCACTTGAGGCGGGCCTGGGGATGATCGCCAAGCTCGATGAAATCAACGCTCAGTTCCGGGATCGTGGCTGGCCTCAGATCAGCATTGGGGTTGGCCTGAACACCGGACTCATGAACGTCGGTAACATGGGCTCCTCGTTCCGTATGGCCTATACCGTGATCGGCGACGCCGTGAACCTCGGCTCGCGCCTCGAAGGCCTGACCAAGAAATACGGCGTGCGGCTGATTGTGAGTGAGACCACCCGAGCCGCGGTGCCTGAGTACGCCTATCGCGAGCTCGACCGAGTGCGGGTCAAGGGCAAGGCCAAGCCGGTGGCCATCTATGAACCACTGGTGCCCGTCGAACAACTCGCGCCGCAATGGAAGAAAGAACTGAAACTGTTCGCAGACACCATGCGTCTGTATCGCGCCCAGCAGTGGGACACCGCCGAGTTGAACTTCGTCAACCTCCAGCGTTCCTCCCCATCGCCAGGACCCTATAAGGTCTATGCTGAGCGCGTCGCTTATTTCCGCAAGGCGCCACCGCCCACCGATTGGGACGGCGTATTCGAACACGAAAGCAAATAGTCATGGCAGGGCGTTTCCCCTGCCGCCACTGGCTTCATGCCGGGCAGGGAGGGACGCGGTGGGCGGAAGAAAGCGGGGATCAAGACGCTCCTGCCGCGCGTTACGCGGCAGGGGTCAATAGACTTACTTGAGGAGCGTGAATTCCATCTTGATGCTGGCGAGCTCGATGATGTCGCCGTTCTTGATGGCATAGGCCTGCGGACCTATCGGTATGCTGTTCACGATCGGGAAGTTGTCATTCTTGCCGTCGCCTTCGATGTGGGTTAGAAAATAACCCTGCGGTCGGCGCGAAATGACGGCGACCTGGGTGCCCGGTTTGCCTAGCGTGATGAGCGCCTTGGTCAGTTCGAGCTCCTTACCAGCGATAGGGCCGTTCAGGACGTGCAGCTTGGCTAACGGCATGCCGCCACCCGCCACCGGGTTGATCGGTGCCACCCGCGGCGAGCCGCCGGCGCTATGGTCCATGCTGGCCACGGGGACTCGGGCAGCGGCCTTCTCAACCGCTTTGGCCGCCTCGACCGCAGCACTGGCCGAGCCTGGCCGGATTATCATGGTCTTTTCGAATTCTTCGTCGTCGGCCGTAGCGTGCTCATTGATGTACTTGAGCTCGTGCTTGCCGAGTCCGATCACGTCGCCGTTGCGCAGCGCGTGCTTCTTGACCAGCTTGCCGTTCACGTAGGTCCCGTTCGTGCTGCCGAGATCTTCGAGGAACGAGTCGTCAAGAATGGTAATGATGAGTGCGTGCTTTCCGCTGACGGCCAGGTTATCTATCTGGATATCGTTGTCGGGCTTGCGGCCGATGGATATCCGTTCCTTCCCCAGCTGGAATTCCCCTTGCACCGCCCCGTTCATGCTCAGAACCAACTTCGCCATTGTTCTGTCCTATTCAGCTGCCCTTTTTCAGAAAGCTATTGAATTTAGCCATGATCCCCGCCTTGCCATGCGACGGGTTCTGCGGTCGTACCAGCACAACAGAAATGTTGTCCTTGCCGCCTTTTTCGTTTGCCAGACGGACCAGTTCAGTGGCCGCTTAGACAAGATTAGCACTATATTTACTTAGGGTTAAGTGAATTTCTTCATCATCTACCATATCATTGAGGCCGTCCGAACAGAGCAGGTAGATCTCGCCCGCCTGCAAGTCC
>JANLSI010000812.1:0-2675 GCA_031362345.1 Pseudomonadota bacterium | reverse complement strand
GATCATCGCGGGCATCGAGGGCATCTATTGCTTCACATACGCCGACCGACACCGCGCGATTAATCGCGTTGCGAGCCGCAGGTCGATTGATGGTGATGATGACCAGGCCATCTTCGTACTCGACTAATACTTCCGGCATGGCGGGCGTCTCGCTCACAGCATGGCTTCCGCCACTACCCGCAGTTCGGCGGCGCTGCTGGCGGAAATGATCATGGTGCCTATCTCGCCGCGATCGCCGGCGGCTTTCCAGCGCGTGAGCTGTTCGCGGATTTGCTCCGGCGGACCGACCAGGCAACACTCATCGATGTAACTATTGGGTACCGCCGCTGCCGCTTCTTCCTTACGACCGGCCAGATACAGATCTTGAATCGTGGCCGCATCGTCGCTGTAACCAAGACGGCGGGTGTAGTCGTTGTAGAAATTTTTCTCGCGCGCGCCCATGCCGCCGATGTAGAGCGCGAAATGGTGCTTGAGTTGATTGCGGCAGGCCTGCAGATCCGGACCCATGGCCATGCGCACGAAAGGCGCGAAGTCGAAAGTCTTGAGACTCTTACCGCCGCCCGCCTTGGCGAAGCCAGACACGAGCGCGTCGCCGAACATTTCCGGTCGATCGGGATTCACCCAGATCATGAAACAGCCGTCGGCGATCTCGGCCGCCGTAGTGACGCCCTTCTCGGTCGCAACGCCCATATAGATCGGTAGATTCGGATTGCCGTGCAGGATGCTCTTCAAGGGCTTGCCCAGGCCCATGCTGCCCGGACCGCGATAGGGGATCTGATAATGCTCGCCCTGGTGGGTGAGGGGCTCCTTGCGCTCGAAAATCTTGCGGATGATGGCGATGTATTCGCGCGTGCGCAGCAGCGGCTTGCCATAGGGCTGACCGTACCAGCCTTCGATAACCTGCGGACCCGAGGGCCCGATGCCGAGCATGAAGCGGCCACCGGACAAGTGGTCCAAGGTCATGGCCGTCATGGCCGTCATGGACGGTGTGCGGGCCGCCATCTGCATGACCGCCGTGCCGGCTTTGATGCGCTTGGTCTGGGCCAGGATCCACGCCACCGGCGTGACGGCGTCCGAGCCCCAGGCCTCGGCGCTCCACACCGAGTCGTAACCGAGACTTTCCGCTTCAAGAATCAGATCGAGCGGCATTTTGACCTGCGCGCCGGAGTAACCGAAAACCATGCCGAGTTTCATAGAGCCTGCCTTATTTTTGCTAGATGAAGACGCTGCGTCGCCGGGGTGGCGTGGCTTGATCGCTGTTCAGCGTATGTCTTTCAGAATCTCGCCGAAGCGTTCGATCACTTCCAGACATTCGCTGCGCGAGGGGTAGTGCTGGCCCGGATTGATCGGGTTGCGGGTGCGAATGCATAGCCAATCGGGATTGACCTTGTCCTTCATCTCGCCCATGCGATCGACCCACTTCTGCTTGTCGCCCAAACACAGAAACATGTTCTCCACTTGATCGAGCATGTCGGTCGCTGCGGCATCGGGCGACAGGCCCTTCTCGGCGTAGAAGCTCCACTCACGCACCCAGCGATGACCGTGCTTGGCACGCACGTCCTTATCATTGCTCAGCCAGCCTTCAAAGCCGATGGTGATCTGGAAATCTTTCTTGCCGCGCGCCGCGGCGCGCTCGCGCATGTCTTGCACCGCAGGCGCCAGTTCCTTAACGGCCGGCGGGAACCACAGGCACCAGCCTTCGTAATCCAGCGCGCGCTGCATAGCCTTGGGCGCAAACGCGCCGATCCAGATCGGCGGACGTGGCTTCTGATAAGGATGGGGCGTCAGACGCACGCCCTCGTACTGGAAGTACTTACCCTGATAGTTGAATTCTTCCTGGGTCCAGGCGCCCACGATGCAATCCATGACTTCTTCAAAGCGTGCGCCGCGCCCTTCAAAGGGCACACCAAAGCAACGGAAATAATCCTGGTGATAGCCGACCCCGGCGCCGAACACCAGACGACCCCGGCTGAGGTTGTCGATGGCCGACAAGGTCTCGGCCAGATGAATCGGGTGATGGAAGGTCGGCTGAATCACAGTGCTGGCGATCTGCACATGCTTGGTCTGGGCCGCCAGCACCATCATCAGCGAGGTCGCATTCGGCCACCAAGTTTCAGCACGCTGATGCCGCTCCGGCACCCACAGGCCGTCGAAACCGACTTTTTCGGCCAGCACGCCTTCGGCGATGCAATGGTCCATGGCGTCAGCGACTTCGTCGGGCTTGGGGTGGGTGGTCTGATCGTAGACACCGAAGTGGGTGTCCGGCATGAAGGCGATTTTCATGAAAGCTTCGTTCTCCGTTTGGTAGACGGCCGGCCGATGAATCGGACCTGGCGTGGCGCGCCACGCGGCATGCGCATTGGATTGTACCCGAGGCCCGCGGTGCTGGTGTCGAGAAGCGCTACACCGCTGCAGGTACATAGCTTCCCCAAGGCGTGCTGTCGCGACGGTCGAGTATCGAATCGGGGGGATTTTCGAAACGCTGTTGAACGCGCCCCTGTCGAGGCGGTAGAGTCGACCCCGCTACGGAATTGCCCGACGAGCCCAACCGAGGACGCACGATGAAACTGGCAACCTTCACCGAGGCAGGCCGCATCCGCCTAGGCCGAGTCGATGGCGAACGCATCGTCGATCTCACCGCTGCCGGCCTGCCGGGTGACATGCTCACCCTGCTC
>JANLSI010000803.1:0-5705 GCA_031362345.1 Pseudomonadota bacterium | reverse complement strand
CGCGTGCACGCAATGCAATTCGGCGCGAGCGTCGCTAGCCATCGAGAGCTGTACCGCGCTCGCTTCAAATAGGATGCGACTGCCGATACTCTCGTGAGCCAGATTCAGATCGCGCGTGATCTCAGTCTGACCGTAGACCGTCACGACTTTGCCGGTCAGTGCGCGCAAGTCGATACGCAGACGTGCGCCGTCACAAGCCAGTTCGATGCCGTCGTGCACCAGGCCTTCACGTAACAAGCGCTCGCCGAGTCCATTCGCAGTCAACAGATCGACCGCACCGGGTTCGAGCACACCGGCGCGGATACGCCCCTCCACATAAGCGCGCGATTGCCGTTCGACCATCACGAAACTGATGCCAGCACGCGCCAGCAGCCAGCCGAGCATGAGGCCGGCAGGACCGGCGCCGACGATACCGACTTGCACGCGGTTCGTGCCGGTCATGTTCAAAGCTCGAAGAACACCGTTTCGTGTTCGCCCTGCAGATGGATATCGAACACCTGCTCGTCACCGGCTGGCGCGGCGATCAGCGTCGCGCGACGGCGATCTGGGACACAGGCCAAGACCCTGTCCGTTTCGTGTAGCGCGGCGTCTGCGGCGAAATAGATGCGCGTATAGAGATGCTGCAATAGACCGCGGGCCATCACCAGCACATTGATATGGGGCGCCTGCAAACCTGCATCGGGCGCGACGACTCGACCCGGCTTGGCGGTCTCGAAGCGGAATCGGCCTTGCCCATCGACAGCGCAGCGTCCGGCACCGCGAAAGCCACCGGCGCGGCTAGCGTGATAACGACCGTCGCTGTCGGCCTGCCAGATTTCGATCAACGCATCGGTGACCGGTACGCCATCGCCATCCAGCACTTGGCCACGCAGGGCGATGCGCGGCCCGGCCTTGTCGTCCGCCGCCACATGCCAGGCGTCGGGCCAGTCAAGACCGATCTTGAAATAGGGCCCCACCGTCTGCGATGGCGTGAGCCCACTCACCGGTCGTCGTCCCACGGTGTCTCGGTCGCGCCACGCAGCACGATGTCGAAACGATAGGCCAGGGCGTAATCGGCTTCAGTGCGCTCCATGTCGAAACACGACACCAGGCGCGCACGCGCGTCCCGATCGGCAATGCCCATGAAAATCGGATCGAGTAGCAGAGTCGGATCCGCCGGGAAATACATCTGTGTGACCAGCCGCGTCGCCCACGCTGATCCGAATAGAGAAAAATGAATGTGCTTAGGCCGCCACGCGTTGTAGTGGTTGCCCCACGGATAGATGCCGGGCTCGATGGTGAGGAACCGATAGCGACCATCGTCATCGGTAACGACGGCACCGGCGCCGGTGAAATTCGGATCGAGTGGCGCATCGTGACGGTCGCCTGCATGCAGATAGCGACCGGCGGCATTGGCCTGCCACACTTCGACCAGGGCGCGCCGTTCGGGACGACCACGTTCGTCGGTGACACGCCCATGCACGATAATGCGCTGGCCGAGGGCTTCGCCTTTGGCGCCGGCGGGTCGCGTCAGATCGTGTAACGCGCCGCGTAGCATTTCGCCACCGCAGCGTGGGCCGCTGATTTCCGACAGTGTGTGCGGAATCACCACGAGAGGCGCCTGCGGCGCGCGTTTTGCGCTGGACCGATAGGCGCTGGTGGCATTCGGTGGATAGACGCCGGCCGGCAGCGGAGCAAACGCGCGATCCACGCCGCGCCTCAAGCCGCTTGGTCAGCCAGCAGCGCCCGACAACTGTCGGCGAAGCGCAGCGGCGCGCCGGTCTTGGCCTGTAGATCGGCTGCGCTCAAGCCCGCCACCATATCGGTCACCACCAGGCCTTGGGGCGTGATGTCGATGACGCAGAGATCCGAATACACACGGTCCACACAGCTGAGCCCGGTCAGCGGCAAATCGCAGCGTTGGACTATTTTGTGCGCACCGTCCTTGGCGACGTGGGTCGACAGCATCACCCACACCTTACGCGCGCCAGCCACCAGATCCATCGCGCCACCGACCGCCGGCGGCTTGGGTCCGGGCAGTGCCCAGTTGGCGAGATCGCCATTGGCTGCTACTTGATAGGCACCGAGGATGGAGATGTCGATGTGTCCGCCACGAATCATGGCGAAGGAATCGGCATGATGAAAATACGAACCGCCTGGCAGGATGGTGACTGGCTGCTTGCCGGCGTTGATCAAGTCGCCGTCTTCGTCTCCCGCTGCAGGCGCCGGCCCCATGCCCAGTAGTCCGTTCTCGGAGTGCAGCACGAATTCGCGGCCGGGCACCGGATAGTCCGCCACCAGCATCGGCATGCCGATGCCGAGGTTCACATAGGCGCCGTTTGGAATATCCCGAGCGACACGTCGCGCAATGTCTTGCGAGGAAAGTGGCTTGACCATCATCGCTCTCCTATTTCCACCATGCGCGTGACGAATATGCCGGGAGTGACAACTTCTTCCGGCGCCACCGTTTCGACGAAACGGCGCACCTCGGCCAAGGTGGTCGCAGCGGCCATGGCCATGATCGGGTTGAAATTGCGCGCGGTTTTAGGGTAGGTGAGATTGCCCCAGCGATCGGCGGTGCGCGCGTGAATCAAAGCCACGTCGGCGCGGATCGCGCGCTCCATCACATAATGCCGGCCATCGAATTCGCGGCTTTCCTTGCCGACTGCCAGCGGTGTGCCGTAACCAGTCGCGGTGTAGAAGGCCGGAATGCCGGCACCACCGGCGCGTATGCGTTCGGCGAGTGTACCCTGCGGCACGATTTCGAGTTCGATTTCGCCGGCCGCGGACAACTCATCAAAGATGATCGAGCCGGCCGAGCGCGGAAAGGAACACACCATCTTGCCGACACAGCCGGCCTTGAGCAGGGTCGCCAATCCGTAATCGCCAGAGCCGGCGTTATTGCTCACCACGGTCAGATTGCGCAAGCCCAGATCACGGATGGTCTCGATGAGTTTTTCCGGCACACCGGCGTCGCCAAAGCCGCCGATCAGAACGATGGCGCCGTCGCGCAGCGAGGGACAGTCGGCCACCATGTCGGCGAGACTGCTGACGCGCTTGTCGATCATGCCGCAATGCTCTGTTGCTAGGGGCGCCAGCGATTATGGCAAGAAGCGGGCGGGATGGGGATGGTCAGGAAATTGTCCGCGCCTCGCCCCGCGCTGGCCGAATGTCCGAATGAATTCGGACCCACAAGCGCCAGGCAATCTCAGTCTTCCAACTGCTGTATGCCGTCCAAGAACCAGGTCGGCTGCTGCGCGTCGCGCGGCTTGGTGAAATGCCAGACTTCACGCACCTGGCGCGGCTGATCATCATCGGCTTCGCGCAGGATGCCGTCGAACAACACCACCGCTTCGAGCTGGTCGCCCACGTCGCGCGCTTCCAGCAGTTCCGCTTCGAGCTTCAGCACGGTGGTGCGATTGTCGGCGCCGATCTCTTTGATGCGCGCTTCGATCTCGACATACATGCCATCGGTAGCCAGGCGGCGCACGGCGGCAAGGTCGCGCGCATCCCAGGCCTTCTGCAGATCCTGGTAGGCAAGCTTGGCGCCGGCCAGGAAACCCGCCTGGTCGAAACCCGCCGGCATGCTGGCCTGGTTGAAATCCGGCTCACCACTGTTGTAATCGCTCTTCAGACCACCCCGGAACCAGTCGCGCGACTCAAGGGTCGGGCCGGCATCTCGGGTCGCAGGTGCGGACGGTGCAACCGGCGGTGGCGCGTAGTCGCTGTTTACAGGCCCGCTCAGCGGCTCGGCGCTGCGTTGATAGGCGGGCTGCGGGGTGAGTGTCCGTCGCCGTGCCGCCAGCAGTCGATACAGCAAGTAGGCAACGCCAGCAAACAGCGCGATGTCCATGAAATTGAAGTTCTCGAAAGCGCCACCGAACAACAGCGAGCCCAGCAGGCCGCCGATGGCGAGGCCACCGAGCATGCCCATCAGCCCACCGCGACGGCTGAGGCCATCGCGTACCGAATTGTTGCGCGCCATGGCCTGCGCCTGGCTGGCCGAGGGCGCGGCCGGCATGGCATTGGCCTGACGTTTATAAGTCGAACTGTGGGAGGCGCGGCTACCGAACGAGGCGCCGCCGCCGAAACGCTTGGCCTCGGCATCGGAGATCGGGCCGATGCTCAAAAACAGGCCAAGCAGGAGGGAAAACAAAAGGCCGAATTGCTTATACATCGTTACTTGCTCTCACTGACGGACGGGGTGGCCGCAGGCCGGCTACTATGGCAGTTCTGTCCGCAATCTCAAGCAAAGCTTCCTCGCCGGCCCGTGCCGGCGTATCGTCCATGCAACAGAAATCGGGCGCCGCTGCACAGCGGTCGGGGGTATTCCTCACTCCCACGCCGAGGAGTAACACACCCGTCGGTCATGCGTTTCTCTACTTTGATAGTTGCCGCACTGCTGGCGGTGCTGGCCGTCGTCGGCCGCGCGTCCGCTAGCGACGCGCCCTGTACCGCAGCGCCCGGCGCCTGCACGGAATGGGTCACGGTCGGTGGCGGACCGGCGCGCGCGCTTATCTACCGTTCCTATTCGCTCGATGTGCGCAATGAACACATCACTCGACTGCTGGTGATGGTGCACGGCAAGAACCGCGACGCCGACCACTACTACAGCACCGCCATGGCCGCCGCGTTTCTCGCCCACGCGATGGCAGACACGGTGGTGGTGGCACCCTTCATGGCGTCCTCGCACCCCGATTGCGGCGACCCGGTCACGCCGCCGCAACTCGACTTCAGTTGCGTTGGCGACAGCTGGCGCGCTGGCGCCGCGGCGGTTAACGATCCACATCTGACCTCTTTCGATTTCGTCGATGCGATCCTGCGCAAAGCCGCCACCAGCGGCGTGTTCCCCAATCTGCGCCGCATTGTGGTGGCCGGCCATTCGGCCGGTGGGCAGTTCACCCTGCGCTACGCGATGAGCAACAAGCTGCACGACGAACTCGCTATCGAACTGTCGTATGTGGTCGCCAACCCATCCAGTTATCCGTGGCCCGATACGGCGCGACCGCTGCCCGTCGACGACGCCCATCCCAGTATTGCCGAGCAGGCCTGGGGGGACGAGTTGCCCCATGCGCACTTCAAGTACGGCGCGGTCGACGCCGGGCAATGTCCGGATTTCAATCACTGGCCATTTGGACTGGACGGCCGCACCAGCGGCTATACCCGCGACATAGCCAAGCACAGACTCATCGAACAGTTGGCGCGACGACCAACCACCTATGTCCTTGGACAAAGCGACGTGCTGCCCGTGGCTGGCTTCGATTCTTCGTGCGCGGCGATGATGCAGGGCCCGACCCGCCGCGCGCGCGGTGAAGCCTTCGTCGCCTATGTTCAGCAGCGCTGGCGCGCACGTCACACCGTACGCATCGTGCCCGACTGCGGACACAACGCGCGTTGCGTGTTCACCGCTGAAGAAGTACTGCCGATTTTATTTCCCGCCGTCGGCACTGCCACCGGTAGCGACAACGACGACACGGCGCAGCAGGGCTGGTGACATTTCTATAATGTCGCGGAGGAATGCCCGAATGAATTCCGACCTACAATGCGCCGGAGTTGACCATCAGGCCTAGCCGCCATGCCGCTCTCACGCCGCATCTTGTTCGCCTTCGGCTTCGTCAGCGTGCCGCTCGCGAGCGGCGGGCTGCCGCTGGTGCGGCCTTCGAGACCAAATGGCCAGTGATTGAAATCCGGACATTGCGCGGCGTCGACCGCGCCGTACTTGAAGC
>JANLSI010000781.1:0-5770 GCA_031362345.1 Pseudomonadota bacterium | reverse complement strand
TATTGGCACTTTGTCGATGTGGTGTGGATCGGACTTTTCATCTTCGTGTACTGGCTCTGATTCAAACCCTTACACGCACATGCAAGAGCGCCACCCTCGCGGTGGCGCTTTTTTTTTCGGACTTCAGTTCGGAGAAATGATACCGAGTGCGTTCAGGATAACGATGACGATGACTAGCCCGATGGACAAGCCAACCCGTACCGTCAAGGCTTTGACCGTCGCTTTGCCGTTGTCGTCGGCGCGACGCCGGAACAAACTCATAAACGCCGAGCCCAATGCCACGAGTATCATGACGAAGATCCCTATGATCACGGATTTGACGATCGGGGATTCAGTCATGACTTGCTCGACGTTCAGAATGGGTCGGCCCTGATTATCGGTTATTTGTGCGCAGCCTCTCAATCAATCCTTGGACCCGTATCGGTTTGACCGTATTACTGCTCGCCGCATGCGCGGGACTTGACAGTCTCGGCGTCTGGCAGCTTCACCGCGCGCACGAGAAACAGGCTCGCTACGAGACTTTCGCACGCAATCAAACTGCATCACCGCTCGAATTCGCAAGCATCGCGCCAAATGCCCCTCTGCTTGACAGTCTGTGGCGCCGCGTAACGGTCCGAGGCCATTATCTCGATCAACATGTCGTGCTCGACAATCGTGTCAACCAAGGCCGCCCGGGCTACGAAATTCTGACGCCCTTCGTTTCCGACAATGGCACGACGCTGCTGGTAGACCGCGGCTGGATTGCGTTGCCGGACGCTCGCACCACGCTGCCCGACGTTCTCGCGCCCGCCGACCCGCTCGTCATCAGCGGTTTTATCGGCCCCGTACCCACCGTCGGCATCGAGCTCGCCGCCAGCGCTGAGCAGGCCGAGATCATGAGTCCAAACGTATTTAGAGTGCAGAGCGTGAAACTCGCCGGGGTCGCGTCTCTGCTCGACCGTCCTTTGTGGGGCGGCATCGTATATCTCCGGCCCGAGGCAGCGGGGGCCCTGACCGTCGCCTGGCAACCGCCCGGCGACGGTTCGGCGCGCAACAGGTCCTACGCGGTGCAGTGGTTCGCGATGGCGGCCGTACTCGCCGGCATTGGTTTGTGGAATCTCTATGGCAAGAGGCGCCGTCGTGACTGAATCCCTTCCGGCGCGCGCGCGCAAATGTAGCGACTGGGTGCCGCTCGCGATACTTGCCGCCTTCGTCGCACCGATCCTGGCGGCCTGGTGGTTCGCCATCCTGCATCCCGAGGCCGCGCCTCCGCGCCAGCTCAACCACGGCGAGTTGATCCACCCGCCCGTCGATTTGTCGACGGACTCCGCCGGCGCAGCCCTCGCCATGCTTGAGCTGGCGCCTGCCGAATGGGGGCTCATGTATTTCGGCGCAGGGCCTTGTGCCGCTGACTGTGTGACCCGCATCGAACTACTCGCCACCATCCGCAGCCTGCTTGGCGCACAAGGTGCCCGCGTCCACGTCGCCGCGCTGGTCGACAGCGCACCCGCCACACCGCTCACCCAGGCCATCACCATCGCCGACGCCGGTGCTCGCAGCCTGCTCGCGCGCGAAGCGGCCACCCGTACCGGCACAGCCCGTGAAAATGGCATCGTGATCCTCGACTCGCGACGCCTGGCGATGATGATTTTTCCCATCGATGCGCCGCCGGCCGGCATCAAAGAAGATCTGAAACGCTTGCTACGCGGCTCTGCCATCCACTGACCATGTCTCGAACCCTACGACTACTTTCCTATGTCTTGCCACTGCTCGCGCTGGCTGTGATCGTGCTCGGCGCCTTTGTGCGTTTGAGCGACGCCGGTCTCGGCTGCCCGGACTGGCCGGGTTGTTACGGGCGCCTGACCGTGCCTAGCGGCGTAGCCGACATCCATCTCCAGCATCCGGACTGGCACAGCCGTCCCCTTGAGGCGGGCAAGGCCTGGCGGGAAATGATCCATCGCTATCTCGCCAGCACCTTGGGTTTGGGTATCGTGATCCTGGCGGCAGCCTGCGCGCGCAGCAGCCTGCGTCGCGCGGTCGGCGCCAGCACGGTGGTGTTCCTGCTAGTGCCCTTAGTCATGTTCCAGGGTCTTCTAGGTATGTGGACCGTAACCCTGCTGCTCAAACCGCTGGTGGTCAGCGCTCACTTACTCGGTGGACTCGCCACGCTGGGCTTGTTGTGGTGGAATCTGCTTCTTGTGCGCGGCCAGCCAGCTTTGGCCGTGACCTACGGGGGGCTCTACCTCATGGCGCGCGTGGCCGTGGGTGTGCTGGCCTTGCAAATCTTCCTCGGCGGCTGGACCAGCGCCAATTACGCGGCCCTGGCCTGCACCGACTTCCCGACCTGTCAGGGCAGTTGGTGGCCCCAAACCGACTTCCGCGAAGCCTATGTGCTATGGCGCGGGCTTGGCATCAATTACGAATTCGGCGTGCTCGATACCCCCGCGCGCACCGCCATCCACGTCGGTCATCGGCTCGGCGCAGTGTTCGTCTCCCTGACGCTCGGTGTCACTGCATTGCTCGCCTGGCGCAGCGGCCAGCCGCGCCTGCGCCGACTCGCATCATGTATACTCGCCGCGCTTGTGCTGCAGGTCTGCCTCGGTATCACCAACGTGCTGGGGGGGCTGCCGCTGCCAGTCGCGGTCGCCCACAACGGCGTCGCTGCGTTACTGCTGCTGAGCCTGATAACGCTCGTGCACTCCACACGTCGCCTTTGAATCGTTGCCATCATGCTGACGGAAAGTATGGTTCCCTCTACGCTCGGCCACTGGCGTGACTATGCCGAGCTGTGCAAGCCTCGCGTGGTTGGCTTGATCGTCTTTACCGCCGTGATCGGCATGTTTCTCGCGACACCCGGGGCGGTGCCCCTTGCGATCCTCATTCCCGCCACGCTCGGCATCGCCCTTGCGGCAGGCTCGGCGGCCGCTATCAATCACGTCGCCGAACACCGCATCGACGCGCTGATGGCGCGCACCAAGAACCGGCCCTTGCCTCAGGGTGGTCTGAACCGGACCCAGGCCTTGACGTTCGCGCTCTTCATCGGCGCGCTTGCCATGGTGCTGTTGGTGGCGTTCGTCAACGTGCTGACGGCGGTGCTGACCTTTGCCTCGCTGATCGGTTACGCGGTCGTCTACACCATGTATCTCAAGTATGCGACGCCGCAGAACATCGTCATCGGCGGTGCCGCGGGTGCCGCGCCGCCGGTACTGGGCTGGACCGCCGTCACCGGTCAGGTCGATCCCCACGCGTTGCTGCTGTTTCTGATTATCTTCGCCTGGACGCCGCCGCACTTCTGGGCGCTCGCCATATACCGTCGCGATGAATACGCCAAGGCGCAGATTCCGATGCTGCCCATCACCCACGGCGTCGACTTCACCCGCAAGCAGATCCTGCTCTACACCATCATTCTCACCATCTCGACGGTGCTGCCGTTCGTGACCTATATGAGCGGCCTGGTCTATCTGATCGGTGCGCTGGCCCTCGATGCGGGCTTTCTCTACTACGCTATCGCCATGTTGCGCGACGACGATGATCAGATCGCCTGGGCCGCCTTTCGCTATTCCATCGTCTACCTCACCGGCCTGTTCTTCTTTTTCTTCCTTGATCACTATTGGCAGGGAATCCTTAACTTCGTGACGGGGGCTTGAGCGTGGACTACCGGCGACCGCAGCCTGTTCTACCGGCTTGGTTGCGACTGTGGTTTCCGCCGCTACTGGTGCTGATCATCATTCCCGCCAAGCTCGTAAGCCCGGTCTTCTACGCTGATTGGATCAACGGCGAGCAAGGCCTCATCGAACTCGCCACCCCGCTCGCGGCCATCGTCGGCGCGGTCTTCGGCGCCATGCTGGTCAAGCGTCTTGTCCCCACCCGCGACTGGCTGATCATCGGGTGGGCGGCGACCGTCATGCTGGCCTGCGTGTATTTCGCCGGTGAAGAAGTGTCCTGGGGTCAGCAACTTTTTCATTGGTCGACGCCCAAGGCGATCGACCAGTTGAACGATCAACACGAAACCAATCTGCACAACATGAGCAGCTGGTTCGATCAGAAGCCGCGCGCATTGCTGGAACTGTGGGTGGTAATAGGCGGAATCTTGATTCCGGTGCGCGAATGGAAACGCGGTTCGCGCTATGCGCAGGGCGGATTCTTTTTCTGGTTCTGGCCGACCATGGATTGCCTGCCGACTGCGGTGATGGCGGAGCTTATCCGGGCACCGCAGCGCTATAAGCAGCTAGCCGGCATCGAGCAACTGCCCTTCGAGCTCCGCTGGAGCGAGCCCCAGGAATATTATTTCGCGCTGTTCCTGGCGCTCTATCTCATCTCGCTCTACGTGCGCGTCGGTGCGCAGGGTGAGACCCCGCGCACCACACTGTCCTGAACTCTAGTGCCCGCTTCAGGCCGGGTCTGCTTCCGCCTCGAACTCCGGCAGCGCCTTTTTCAAGGCGTTGAAGGCGTTCTTCTCCAGCTGCCGAATACGCTCGGCCGAAACCCCGTAACGCCCTGCCAGATCGTGCAGTGTGAGCTTAGGCTCGACTAGCCAACGGCTAGTGACGATATCGCGGCTGCGCTCGTCGAGGCGCGCCAGCGCGCTTTGCAGGCTCTCGGTACGATTGTCATCGGACTCTTCGCGTTGCAGTACGGCGGTTGGTTCGAAGCGCTGGTCGACCAGGTAGGCGGCCGGCACGAACTGTTCTTCTTCGTTGTCCGGATTGACGTCGAAGGATACGTCGTGGGCGTTCAGGCGCTGCTCCATGGTCAGCACGTCACGGTTCTCGACGCCGAACTCCTTGGCCAGGGCGTCGACTTCGCCGGCCCCCATCCAGCCCAGGGCCTTGCGCGCGCTGCGTAGATTGAAGAACAGCTTGCGCTGCGCCTTAGTGGTAGCGACTTTCACAATGCGCCAGTTGCGCAGGATGAATTCGTGCATCTCGGCCTTGATCCAATGCACCGCAAAGGAGACTAGGCGTACACCGACGTTTGGGTCGAAGCGCTTGACCGCCTTCATGAGACCGATATTACCCTCCTGGATGAGGTCACTCTGGGCCAGACCATAGCCGCTGTAGCCGCGTGCAACCCGCACCACGAAACGCAGATGAGCGAGCACCAGCTGACGGGCGGCATCGAGATCGTCGTCCTCGCGATAACGGCGCGCCAGCTCCTGTTCCTGTTCGGCCTGCAGCAGCGGGATGCGGTTGACCGCGTCCATATAGCTTTCCAGCGAGCCGGCGGTCGAAGGCAGACTGAGGTTCAATGCGTGGGTCATGGGTGAAAGCATCTCCGTACGTTCTATTGACTTCATATTAGCACTCCCCAACTTGGAGTGCTAAAGACAGCCAGGGTTCGCTTTGACTTGAATCAAGAATCAGAGCCGACCCGTGGGCGGACCTGTCTGTGGGAGCTGGCGGGGCGCCGGGCCGGCGTCCCGGACTTCAGGACTCGGCTTCGACACTCGATCCGGCGAAGTCTCCGAGCAGGGCGCGAGTGAATTCACGGGCATCGAAAACTTCCAGATCGTCCGCCTGTTCGCCGATGCCGACATAGCGGATCGGGAGCTTGAGGCGCTCGGCCAGGGCGAAGATCACGCCACCCTTGGCCGTGCCGTCGAGCTTGGTCAGGCACAGTGCCGAGACCTGCACCTGGCTCATAAATTCCTGGGCCTGGTTGAGCGCGTTCTGACCCATGGTCGCGTCCAGCACCAACAGTGTCTCGTGGGGTGCGTCAGCCTGGTGTTTGCTCACCACCCGTCTCACCTTGGCGAGTTCGGCCATGAGATTGTCCTGGGTGTGCAGTCGGC
>JANLSI010000778.1:0-2030 GCA_031362345.1 Pseudomonadota bacterium | reverse complement strand
CTGCTGAAGGGCTCTAAATATAAGAAAGCCGTGTACATGGATACCCTCGCCCTGCTCTACGACCTGCTGGTCAAGGCGCGTAAGCAGGGCATGATGGCGCTGGAAGGCGACGTCGAAAAACCCGAGTCCAGCGAAATCTTCGGCAAGTACCCCACCATCTTGGCCGATCATCACGTCATCGAATTCATCACCGACTATCTGCGCCTGCTGGCGGCAGGCAGTATCACCAGCCCCTATGAACTCGACGCTTTGATCGACGTTGAGTTGGAGAGCCATCATCAGGAAGGTCACAAGCCTTCCGCCGCCTTGACCCGCGTCTCCGATGGTCTGCCGGGCTTTGGTATCGTCGCGGCGGTATTGGGTATCGTCATCACCATGGGCGCCATCGGTGGCCCGCCGGCCGAACTCGGCCATCACGTGTCCGCCGCCCTGGTCGGCACCTTCCTCGGCATTCTGCTCGCCTACGGCTTCGTCGGCCCGATGGCCACCGCACTTGAGCATATGGCCGCCGATGAGGCGGCCCTGTTTCTATGTATCAAGAACACCCTGGTCGCCTCGGCGCAAGGCTATGCGCCGCAGATTGCGGTTGAATTCGGACGCAAGGCCATCGGCGGCGGCGATCGACCGTCTTTCATGGAGCTTGAGAATCGCGTCAAGGGCAAATGAGAGCGGAGAGCTAGACCATGGCCGCGAACCAGGGCGCCGCCCCGATCATTATCAAGAAGATCAAAAAGGGCGGCCATGGTCATCATGGCGGCGCGTGGAAAGTCGCGTTCGCCGACTTCGTGACTGCCATGATGGCGTTCTTCATGTTGATGTGGCTGTTGTCCTCGACCTCGGTCGAACAACGTATCGCGGTTTCTGCCTACTTCAACGATCCCTTGGCGACCACTGGCTTATCGGGCAATGGCGCCGGCAATCCCGTGCTCACGGGCGGTGCTGGCATTCTGGCTGGCAATGGCGAGAACCCCTTCACTTCGCAATCCACCAACAAGGACAACACCACGACCAGTGGCTCGGCCCAGGAAGAGCAAGAGGACGCCGACAAGCTCGACCGCGCACGCATGATCAAAATGATGGACGAACTCAAGGAAGTGGTGGATGCCGGCAAAGGTCTCAAGGATTATGCCGACCAGGTCTTGTTCGACATCACGCCCGAGGGCCTGCGTATTCAAATCGTCGATAAAGAAAATCGCGCGATGTTCGACCAGGGCAGCGCGCATCTTCAGAATTACACCGCCGACATCCTCCACGAAATCGTTAAAGTGATCAGCGAAGCACCGAATCGCATTTCGGTTTCCGGTCACACCGACGCCACGCCCTATTCGATGAACGGTGATTACGGCAACTGGGAGCTGTCCGCCGATCGCGCCAATGCCGCGCGCCGCGAACTGGTGGAGGGCGGCCTGGCGGAGGAAAAAATCGGACGGGTGGTCGGTCTCGGCTCTTCCGATCTGCTCGACCCCAGCCAACCGCGGGCACCGATCAATCGCCGCATCAGCATCGTGGTGTTACGCGGGGATTTCGGCAAAGCGGTGGGCATGGACGGCGCTGACGCCACGCCGGAAGCACCCGCCGAAGGTGCGGCGGCGCTCGCAGCGCCGCTGGAAGCCACCACCGACAACGCTGCCGCTAGCGAAACACCGGCCACGGCCATCGCAGCAACGAGCGCCGCCAGTGAGCCAGCATCGGCAACGACGAAAGTTGCGCCGGCGAAACCCACCAAGACACCCGCATCAGCAAAGCACAGCAAACGCGCAGCCAAGGCCAAGTCCTAGCAACAATCGGACTTAAGGAATCTGCTGCGACTGCCAGGGCTTTCGCGACGGTACGCCGTCAGCGGACCTCACGCGCGCCGCATCATCAGGGATGAAAGGGGAACACCAAAGGAGTCATCACGATGGTCGTGATCGCCACCACCCCGTTGAGCGAGATGCCGAAGCGCAGGAAGTCAGCGAAGCGATAGCCGCCGGGGACCGTACACCATCATATGGGTCTGGTAGCCGAGCGGCGTGGCAAGGCCGCACGAG
>JANLSI010000773.1:0-5025 GCA_031362345.1 Pseudomonadota bacterium | reverse complement strand
GGGTATCCACACAATCGGCGGCGCGCGGGTCGCGACCCAATTTCTCAATCACCCGGCTATGACAGTCGGCTACCGAGTCGAAGCCGACGACATAGCGGTGGTGTATCTGGTAGACCACGAGCCGTTCTCCGATGAACTCTGGCGCGCCGGTGTCGAGCCGGGTCACATCGAGTCCATCCTGCACGAGGGGGATCGCCGGCACGCCAAATTCATGGCCGACGCCGATCTCGTGATCCACGACGCCCAGTACACGCCAGAGGAGTACACCGGAAAGAAAACCTGGGGACACAGTACGTACGACTACGTCGTACAGATTGCCGCTGCAGCCAGCGTGCGGCGAGTCGCACTGACCCACCACGATCCGAGCCACAACGACCACTTCGTAGCGGAAATCGAGCGCAAGGCCCGCACCTTGGCCTTGCAATGCGGGACGGGACTCGATGTCTTCTGCGCGTATGAAGGCTGCGAACTCGTCCTCGAGCCGCGCGCCCCCTTAAAGCCGTTTGTCACGGCAGACCCCTTCCAGGCGTCTGTCGCACAGCGTCGCTTTCACATCCTGGTGGTGGATGACCAGCCGGACACGCTCACGCTGGTCGTGCGCGCGCTGGAGGAGGAGCAGTACACGGTTAGCAAGGCGACAAGCGGCCAGGAGGCGCTCCGGATGATCGACGAGCACATGCCGAACCTCGTGATATTGGATTACAAAATGACCGGCATGGACGGCTTGGCGGTCACGAAAACGCTCCGCGCCAAGCCCGAGACACAGCCCCTACCGGTGTTAATGCTCACCGCCATGACAGACGAGGCCAGCACCCGGGCCGGCTTTGAAGCAGGGGTGACGGACTATGTGACGAAGCCGTTTTCGATCCCGCAGCTCACCGCACGTGTCCGCGCGTGCCTTGCCAGAACCCAGCTCCTGTAATCGTGTGACAGGCTAATCGGAGACGATCTCGACACGATCCAGGTACCCGGACAGTTCGGCGACCCACTTGCGCGACGCGTCGCCGTCGGTGCTCTCGGCCGCCTGCTCAAGAGCGGCGCCGATGTCAGTGATGGCCTGGAATCCGTAGTTGCCCCCGGCACCCTTCATGCCGTGCCCCAGACTCTCCACGGTCTCATAGTCACCCCGATCCAAGGCGTCCAGCATCGCGATGACATCCTGCCTGCGATTCTGGAGAAACCCGGGGATCAGATCAGCTAATTTAGGATCCGCACGCACGAGGATCGTGCCCTGCCGGCTGCTGTCCTCTTTCGGTGACGGAGGCGCGCCTCGGGAATGCTCCTTAATCGTTTGCAGCAGCACTTCTTGTTTGATTGGTTTCGTCAAATACGCCGTACACCCCGCCGCTACAAACTTTTCTTGATCCCCTTTCAAGGCAGAGGCCGTGAGGGCGATAATCGGCGTCGGCAGTCGGTGGTTCGCGTGTTCCCACTCTCTGATCGCCCGCGTTGCGGTCAAGCCATCCATGACCGGCATTTGCCGATCCATCAGAACAAGTTCATAGTGTCCCGCTGTATCCTTTTCATAGGCGACGGCCCCGTTTTCGGCGATGTCGACATGGTAAGGCGTGTCCTGTAGGTAGGCCATCGTGATCGTACGGTTGTCGGTGGAGTCCTCGACCAGAAGAATATGCAGGGCCGGCAGTGGTGGTTCGAGATCGGTACCGACCGGCACGGCCGCCCGTCGCGTGGTCCCCGCCCAGATCTCGAGCGGGACGGTGAAAGAAAACACGCTGCCCTTGCCGACTCTACTTTCGACCCAGATGCGCCCGCCCATCAGTTCCACCAGGCGCTTCGAAATCGTGAGCCCTAGCCCCGAGCCCCCGTACCTGCGCGTGGTGGACGAGTCGGCTTGCGTGAATCGCTCAAACACCGCGCCCAATTTCTCGGCCGGAATACCGACGCCGGTATCCGAGATCGTGAACCGCAATGCGCCCGGGACGGAGGAGTCCGCATCCGGCGCGACTCGCACGGCTACTTCGCCGGACTCGGTGAACTTGATCGCGTTGCCGAGCAAGTTGAGCACCACCTGCCGCAGCCGTGTCGGGTCACCGACCCGGTCGATGGGTACTTCCGGCGCGATTTCACACACCAGGTCCAGACCTTTTTCCTGGGCGCGCACCGCCACCATCTCTCTTACTTTTTCCAGCAGATCGTTCAACGAGAATCCGGTCCGCTCCAGCTCGAGCTGGGAGGCTTCGACTTTGGAGAGATCGAGGATGTCGTTGATGAGATGTAGCAGGTTGTCGCCGGCGCGGCGAAAGATCTGCACATACTTGTTCTGCTCCGGGGAGAGTGGGGTCTTTGCGAGCAGGTCCGCGATGCCGATAATCGCGTTCATCGGTGTTCGGATTTCATGACTCATGCTCGCCAGAAAATCCGACTTGGTCTGGCTTGCTGTTTCGGCCATGGCCTTGGCCTGCTGCAGTTCCGCCTCCACCCGCTTGCGCTCTGTGACGTCGCGCGCTGCGGCGAAGACGCCCTGCAGGGTGCGGCCTCGGTCGTAAAAGGTGGTCGCGTTGTAGGACACCACCGTTTGCTTCCCATCGAGGGCGCACGCTGTCAGCTCGAAGTCGGTGACTTTCTTCTCGCTGAGCACGAGCTTGATCGCCGCTTCGGCCCGCTCCGGATCGGTGAAGTTGCCCTTGAACGGCGCGCCAATGAGCTCGTCGCGCGTGCAGCCAGTGAGCGCTTCCATCTGCTTGTTGACGTCCGTGATGATGCCGGAGGGATCGGTGGTCATCAGCGCGTCGATGTTGGATTCGATCAGCGAGCGCGTGTAGAACTGCTGGTCGCGCAGGCGCTGATTGAGCTTTTCTTGCTCGGCTTCGACCCGCTTTCGCGCAGTGTTATCGGTACCAATCAAGAGATAGCCGATGATGGCATCTTGAGCGTCCCGCAGCGCCGTCACCGACACCACCGCCGGGAACCGGCTCCCATCCTTACGGAAGTAGGTCAGCTCGTAGATGTCCTCGATCCCACGCGAGGCCTTGAACACCAACGCCTCAAAGCCTGGTGTAATCGGGGTTCCGAGTTCGACGCTTAGCGCTTTAGCGCGCGCGATCACTTCCTGCGGATCGGAAATGTCGGCAGGGGTGATCTTGTTCATCACTTCCGCGGCCGTGTAGCCCAGCATCCGTTCGGCGCCGACATTGAAGATTTGAATGACACCCTTCGCGTCGGTAGCGATGCTCGAGAAGTTGGCGCTGTTGAAAATTGCGCGCTGTAGGGCCCCCGCCTTGAGTAGCGCCTCTTCCGCCTGCTTGCGCGCGGTATTGTCGGTGCCAATCAAGAGATAGCCGATGATAGTGTCCTGCGCGTCCCGCAGCGCCGTCACCGACACGACTGCTGGAAAGCGGCTGCCGTCCTTACGAATGTACGTCAGTTCGTAGATGTCCTCGATGCCGCGCGAGGCCTTGAACACTAGCGCCTCGAAGCCCGGCGTGATCGGGGTCGCAAGTTCGATGCTCAATGCCTTGGCGCGCGCGATCACTTCCTGCGGATCGGAAATATCAGCAGGAGTGATCTTGTTCATCACTTCGGCGGCCGTGTAGCCCAACATCCGCTCGGCACCGACATTGAAGATTTGAATGACGCCCTTCGCGTCAGTGGCGATGCTCGAAAAATTGGCGCTGTTGAAAATCGCGCGCTGCAGGGCCCCTGCTTTCAACAGCACTTCTTCTGCCTGCTTGCGCAAGGTCACGTCGCCGGCCCCCCCGGAGACACCGATCTGCGTCCTCGTCGCGTCTTTTCCCTTGCTCATGGTGCTGGCTCCGGTAACTGATGCTCGCGCCTCTGGGACCACGGCGACGACCCGATTGGGTCACTCTTAGCGCCTACCCTATTCCGACGAAACCCGCTGGTAAATAGTCCGAAAGAGCGATCCCATGAGTAACGGTACTGCAGATGTTGGCGCTGTATGCAATCCGACCCTTGCTCCATGGTGATCAACATGAACGAACAAAAGCTCAACACGGTGGCGCAGTTGCGCGCCTTTCTAGAGGACACCGAAGCCGTCCGATTTGATGTCCTTGGCGAAGACGACAAGCGGCGCTACGTCTTCATTTCCGAGGTCGTCAAACGGCCAAGTGCTGGCCAAACGCTATGCCGCGCCCAAGGACGGCTTCCCGCGTAAGTTCAGCGCGCAGGATGTGGCGCTGCTGACCGCGCTCGATGCCCTGCACGGCGCGCTCTCGGGACCGGCCACCAAGTGCCTCCTGCAACGCGCCGTGGTCTGCTTTGGCGACACCCGCTATGAACCGCCTGGCGACGATTTCAGTGGCCTCCCTGTACAACCTGCATCAGGCAACAGCGACGCAGCGCACCGACTCAACGAGGCACGAAAGACGCTGTTCCTTTCCATCAACCGTCGATCCAAGCATGCGGCCTGAATACAGCCCCGATCGCTCCGCACCGACCTCGCCCAGACTCATACCTGAATTGGAATCGACCGCCGCAAAGCGCTACATCGAGATGCCAACTCCGTCTCATTCGCTGGTCGTTACCGGCATGTCGAGCAGGTCGCGTTTGATGACCGAGATCTCGTCGCGCAATCGCGCAGCGTCCTCGAACTCAAGGTCGCGCGCATGGCGGTACATGCGCTCCTCAAGTTGTTTGACCTTCTTGAGCACCGCTTCGGAGCTCAGTCCTGCGTACGGTGCGCGGCTCGCGGCGGCCCGTTGTTGGCCACGGCGCGGCTGGCCGGCGGCCGGTCCGTAAGCGCCTTCCATGATGTCGGCGACCTGCTTGGTGATACCGACCGGCGTGATGTTGTGGGTGAGGTTGTACGCGATCTGCACTTCGCGCCGCCGCTCCATTTCGTCCATCGCACGTCGCATCGAGCCCGTCACGCTATCGGCATACATGATGGCCCGTCCGCCGATATTACGCGCTGCACGTCCGACCGTCTGAATCAGTGAGCGATCAGAGCGCAGGAAGCCCTCCTTGTCCGCATCAAGTATCGCGACCAGCGAGACCTCCGGCAGATCAAGCCCCTCGCGCAACAGATTGATGCCGACCAGCACG